>WASR01000176.1:807-6162 GCA_009712615.1 Methanobacterium sp.
GGATTAAACATCAATAAATCATAAAAAAGCATTGATTTCATACAAAAAAAATTCTGGGACAAAAAAATGTTGATGATATACCAAGTAATAGCAATTATTCTGGGAATTTTGGCCATCATATTAAGTATTTTACGATTCAGAGACGGTAAAATGTCTCTTGGAATGATGTTTGTTTGGATACTCATATGGTTGGGAGTGATCATCATAGCAATTTATCCAAACTCCACCAATTTCCTGGCAGTATACACAGGAATAGGAAGAGGTTTGGACTTTGTTCTTATCATTGGTCTGCTCCTATGTTTCTACTTGATCTTCAAGATGTACAACAAAATAGAAACAGTCGAGGAAGAACTAACTGATCTGGTACGTGAACTTGCATTGGCAAGGAAAATGGGCGAAGATACTAAAAAACAGGACAAAACAGAATCTTCTCAAGATCAAATATCTAAATAACAGTTTATAAAAAATAAAGCAGGGGCAGATGGATAATCTTTTAATTTTACCCCTAGTATACTTTTAATTACAATTAACTTGGCTATGGATGCGATTAAATGAGAATTGGATATTTTGTGGGGCACTTCCCATACCCAAACCTAGTAAACACACCTGATTATATAAAACAATCCGCTCATGGAGTCACTGAAATTGCTGCATACAATGTTGGTGTTAACATGGCTAAAAGAGGTAACATGGTCGATGTATTTACAACTTCCATAGATTCTAAAAACAGTGTTGAACTTTATCCAAACATGAAGGTTCATCGTCATGGAACCAGTTTAAAAATAGCCAGTGCCAACCCCTCAATCAAACTGATATATAATCCATTAAATTATGATATGGATATTGTACATGCACACTCACCCATACCATACTCTGATCTACCGGCCCTTCTCTACGCAAAACGTAAAAAGCTTCCATTCATTTTAACATACCAATTTGATGGTGTTGAAACGGGAGGTAGTTTAGCTAGAAATGCAGGAGTGTCACTCTACAACAAACTTTTCATACACAAGGTTCTAAAATCTGCAGATACTATAATCGCAACCACAAAGTCATATGCAAAAGAATCACCATTTCTACGGAGATATCTCGAAAAAATTGTCGTTATTCCCAATGGAATAAATATTGAAGAAGTCACAACTCCAATTACTAGGAAAAAATCCAGAGAAATTTTGGGTCTACCCCAAGACTCAAAATTAATTCTGTTTTTTGGAAGTCTAGTGGAATATAAAGGGCCAGATATACTTTTAAAAGCCTTTAAACTGGTAAAAAACAATTTTAAAAATGTAAAGCTCATATTTGCAGGGCGTGGCCATATGGATCAACAGCTTATGGAAACTGCAAAACAGATGAAAATTTCTGATGATGTCATATTCACAGGATTTGTGGAAGATGATAAAAAACCATTGTACTACAAGGCTGCAGATATATTCTGCCTTCCTTCAACAACCCTCGCAGAATCCTTTGGTATAGTGAACCTCGAGGCAATGGCAGCAGGATTACCAATTGTATCATCGGATTTGGGAGGAATTCCCGACATAGTTAAAAACGGTGTGAATGGAATTTTAGCTAAACCATACGATTATGAGGTGGTGGCTGAACATCTAACAAAACTGCTCAACAATGAAGAACTAAGGAAAGAAATGGGGCAAAATGGATTGGAGATGGTAAAAAATTACACCTGGGATGAGGTAACCACAAAAACTGAAGAACTTTACAACAAAATTATTGAAAACCATTAACATCCCAATATTAAATAACCTAAACTTAATCACAGGAAAATTTGAAACCAGATTCAAATAATTACATATGCCCTTTAGATACTGGAGAAAAAGTTTTATGATGGAAATAGATTACATCAACGGCCCAAGATCAGACAAGATGTTTGGAATGTACAAATATCAGATGGAAATACGAAAAAGGTTGGATGTAATTTTAAACGTCATAGAATATGAATCGTTAATGCAAAACATCGAAAAACGATTGACACCTCCAAACAATACAGATGTTAACGGCATAAAAAAGTCTAATAAAAGTTCAGAATCTGGTATCAAAAATTTTCTTTTCAACCAAGCTAGAAAATCAGTGCAAGAAATTGACAGGTACAGGTACCGTTTAATAGTAAAAAACAGTATCAATCCAGACAATATCAAACATTTAACCAATCAAGAACTTGCTTACCTGTTAAATCATTTAAATCTTGATAAAACAGTTGTTACATGTTATGATCTCATTCCATGGGTTTACGAAAACAATCATGGTAATTACTGGAAGAACATCATGAAGGGTCTTAAAAGATCGGATCGAATCATAACCATATCAGAATTTTCAAAGCAGGAAATTATCAGAGAACTTAAATATCCTGAAGAAAGGATAGACATAGTGAGTGTTGCTGTAGATCATGATGTTTATCGTCCAAATAGAGATAAAACCATTTTAAAACAGTTTAATATTCCGGAAGATCAAAAAACAATTCTCTACGTGGGATCAGAAACTCCTAGAATGAACTTAGATTACCTTATAAAATCACTATCTAAACTTAAAAAAACATTTCCAGACTTTAAAATGATTAAAGTTGGTGATCCCCAGAGTTTTGGGGCCAGAGAAAATTTCTTAAATTCCATAAATGAAAATCGGCTGGAAAAAAATGTGATATTCACTGGTTACGTGGCAGAAGAAGAACTTCCTAAATGGTACAATGCAGCAGATCTGCTGGTTTACCCGTGTTTGTATGCAGGGTTTGGTGTGCCTCCACTCGAAGCAATGGCCTGTGGAACTCCTGTCATAACATCTAATACGAGTTCTCTACCCGAAGTAGTGGGAGATGCAGGGATAATGGTTGATCCAAACGATCCCATGGAAATGTCAAGGGCCATGTTTGAAATTTTAACCAACGAATCTGAAATGGAAGCAGTGGTCCAAAGGGGTTTGAAACGATCAAAACTATTCCAATGGGAGGATAGTGCGAGGGTTACAGGGCAAGTTTACAGGGAATTAGAATAAAATTTAGATTGAATTGTCTAAAACAGATAAAAGTTAGTGGTTGTTCTATGGAAATCGACTATATTAATGGTGTTAAATCTTCGAAGATATTTGGCAGATCCAAGTACCAAATGGAGATATTTAGCAGAATAACAGATGTAAAACTCAACATCATAGAGTACAAACCTGTAGCAGACATTCTTAAAGACAGATTAAATAAAAGTGCTGAAACTTATGAAGCTACAAATACTTCTGCTGAAGGTGAGCCCGGAAAAATTTCCAGTTTTTTCTTTCAAACAGCTTTTAATATGATGGATCGGATGGATCAGTACAGGTATGTCCATGAAATTAAGGGACAGTTGAAGGAAGAAAATATCAAACACATAACAAGCCAAGAGCTTGCCTACACACTTAAAGGGCTGTTAAACTATAAAACTGTCCTAACTTGTTTTGACCTAATTCCATGGGTTTATGATAAAGACAGATCATTCCTTTGGAAAGAAAATATGAAGTGGATGTCAACAGCAGATCGCATCATAACAATTTCAGAGTTTTCAAAGGAAGAAATACTCAAATATTTGGATTATCCTGAAGAAAGAATTGATATAGTTTATCCTGCTGTAGATCACAACCTTTATCAGCCCATTAACAGCAAAGAAATCTTAAAACAGTTCAATATTTCAGACAAAGACAAAGTTGTGCTTTACGTAGGTTCAGAAACACCTAGACAAAACGTTCCAGATTTAATAAGGGCATTTTATAAACTTAAAAAACAGATGCCCAATGTTAAGCTTTTAAAAATAGGCGAATCACAAAGCAGTGAAGCACGTTTAGAACTATTGAAACTAATTAAACGGCACGATCTAAATGACGACGTAATATTTGTAGGATACGTAGCAGAATCTGAAATGCCAGCATGGTACAGTGCATCAGATCTGCTTGTCTATCCCTGCGAATATGCTGGGTTTGGTCTTCCGCCACTTGAGGCAATGGCCTGTGGAACCCCTGTAATAACATCAAATACAACTTCACTTCCAGAAGTTGTTGGAGATGCAGGAATCATGCTAGATCCCCATGAAGATGAAAGACTTGCAGAGGAGATGTACAGAATTTTAAATGTTGAAAAATTGTCAAAAAACATGACTGAAATGGGGCTAGAGAGGGCAAAATTATTTGACTGGGAAAAATCTGCCCAACAAACTATGGAAGTTTACAAATCAATGGAAAAGGGCAGGTAATGAATCATGGATATTGGAATTGTACATCCTGAGTTGATATATCCTAGGGGTGCTGAAAAACAGCTTTGTAAGCTCAGTTATCATCTGGATAAAATGGGAAATGAAGTTACCATTTACACGTTTGAGAAGAACAAAAACTACATATTCGATCCCCTTCTTGAAAATGTTGAAATAATTTCTCTGGACAAGAAATGGGCAGTAAATTACCTCTTTGGATTCAACAACCTGCGCTGGAATAGCATGATAAAAAAATTGGCAGACAAAATAGGGGATCATGATGTTATAAATGCACATAACCATCCAGCACAGTGGATATCCAGTTACATAGACATTCCCACTGTTTGGATGTGCAATGAACCTTATTACTATGGTGAATCCAGGATTAACAATTATTTCCATGAGAAGGATAGGTCTATGAGTTCTAATGTTAAACTGACACTGGCATTCAACCAGAGGATGAGGGAAATAATTCATGAAATGTATCCAAATAACAGAATCGAGTTAACAGGTTCTGGAGTGGATCTGGAACGTAAAATTGAACACATAAATAATGATTACTTTGATTCAATATTTGTAGGTCCTCTACACCATAGAAAAAGACAGCTAGATATTATAAAAGCATTTGGAAAGATTAAAGATAGGATTCCCAATTCAAGAATTCACTTCGTGGGTGGTGAGGTGGGTATGTTGTCTAAAAATTATAGGAGAACCATGATCCAAACTGCTGAAGAATATCAGGTTGAAATCAAGTTTTATGATTCAATATCCGATGAAGAATTGTACAAACTCTACGACACGGCAGATATATCAGTATTTGTACCTGAATCTGAGCCTTGGGGTATTTTTCCTTTGGAAACAATTTTAGGCGGAATTACAACCATAATTTCTGACGAATGTGGTGTAAAGGAGATATTACCAGATAATGAATTCGTTGTTGAAACAGGTAATATAGAAGAGCTCTCAAAAAAGATATTGGATGTGAAGGAAAACAAGGAACACTACAAAAAATGGACTGAAAAAGCTTCTAGATTAATTAGAGATGAATATTCCTGGAAATCATACGCTAAAAGAATGGAAAACTTCTTTAAAAAAACCATTTAAAATTTAAAGCGGTATTTTTGTTTTAAAAATGTTT
>WASR01000133.1 GCA_009712615.1 Methanobacterium sp.
GAATTAATGGATGCAGACGACTGGATAGAAGAAGAATGGATAGATGAGGAAGAATGGATAGAAGACAGTTGGATGGAACTTGAAAAAGACCGGGTCGAAAAGGTAATCAAGTGCAGTAAGAGAAAAATCAAAGCTTCCAAAGATAAAGCCGCAACTGAACAGGTGACTCTAATTTTTGAAGACACTGACAACCTAGATATCGAAGAAACCTACGCAATAAAAATTGTCGGAGCTAAGGTATCTGTAGGTCAGCACACCAAAAACAACACGGTTTTCAAGGAAGTAGCTGCAAAAAACATCAATGAAAAAAGGTTTTTGGAGTATGTGGCAGGTCAGATTGAGGATGTTAACGGACCTGAACTCAAACTAACCCTTGCATTTGAAAAAGGTTACTCCATAGAAATAACAGACTACATTTCTGTTGAAGAGCAAAAAAAATAAGCTTTTAAAAAAAAATTCTTGTTTTTAAATCCCTTTTTTTTAATATATCATTTTATTTCTTTGAGCCAACCTAAAACTTCATCGGCAATTTCCTCGGAAATATCTTCAATCCAATCTTGTTCACTCCATTTGCACACATCTTCTTCTGCTACATCACCCACAAAATCTTCTATTCTATCGTTATCGGTCCATTCTCCAACTGTTGATTCGCAGAAACTGTAATCTTTGTCATGATTATCGAATTTGACTTCCCAATTCTTAGAATTTCTAATTTCCCAGTACCAATAAAAATTGCGAACAGTTTCTTCGTCTTTATCCTCTTTTTCAAAGTTTTCTTCAAGTTCGTAACCAACAATCAACAGAAGATCACTATCTAAGTATATCTTTTTATCGTAGGAATCACCTAAATCTTGTTTCCTCTCTAATTTCGTGGTTTCTATTTTGTCAACGAGTTCATCTTTCCCTATCATTATTACTCCTCTAAACAAAATCTTCTTGATAATTTATTTGTTTTGCAATTCATTTATTTTTTCTTGTGAAAAAAAATAAAATGCCAAATCAACTGCATCAACAAATTTAAACGGGTGGAAATAATGTTTTAAGTAATTTAAGGAATATAACAGAACTTTTTTATGCTTTAAAAACCAAATAATAATATTCATACATTGGTAATTAATGTTTCAGATCAAGGAGTACAAAGGGCAGATATCTCTTTATTCCATTTAAATATAGTGATATGTATTTTAAGTAAGGAACTCGGGTGGTACAATGATTAAAACAATAAAAGAAAATGTATATTCTGTTGGTGTAGAGGATTGGGATAGAAGAATATTCGATGAACTCATACAAATTCCTGATGGAACCAGCTATAACTCGTATCTAGTAAAGGGTAGTGATAAAATTGCACTTATAGATACTGTGGATCCTGCAAAAACTGAAGAACTAATTGAAAATCTCAAAGCACTCGAAGTAAATATTGATTATGTCATTGCAAATCACGCAGAACAGGACCATTCAGGAAGTTTACCTGCGATATTGGAACATTATCCTGATGCAGTTGTTGTTACCAATGCTAAATGTAAAGAACTCTTGACTGAATTTTTACTGATATCCGAAGATAAATTTATGACAGTTAAAGATGGTGACATCCTGGATCTTGGAGATAAAACACTGAAATTTATAATTACTCCTTGGGTTCATTGGCCAGACACCATGGTTAGTTATCTTAAACAAGATAAGATCTTGTTCTCATGTGACTTTTTTGGTTCCCATGTAGCAACCAGCCATACATTTGCAAACGACAGAGATATTTACAAACCTGCAAAACGATACTACGCAGAGATAATGATGCCATTCAGGACAATAATTAAAAACAACCTGAAAAAAATTGGAGCAGAAGAGATAAAAATTATTGCACCTAGCCATGGCCCAATATATAAAAATGCAGGGTATATTATCGATGCATATACTGATTGGACATCTGATGAAAGTAAAAATGAGGTTATAATTCCTTATATATCAATGCACGGCAGTACAGAAAAAATGGTAAATTATTTAGTGGATGTTTTAATTAAAAAAGGCGTGAATGTTAAACCATTGAATTTAACATACACAGACATGGGTGAAGTGGCCCTGGGATTGGTTGATGCCACTACCATGATCGTTGCATCACCAATAGTGTTGACTGGACCACATCCAAGCGTTGTCTATGCAACTTACCTGGCTAATGCTCTAAGACCTAAATTGAAGTATGTTTCTGTCATAGGGTCCTATGGATGGGGTGGAAGAATGCTCGAACAAATAGAGGGTATGATTAAAAATTTGAAGGTTGAAACTATTGAACCTTTAATAATCAAGGGATTTCCAAAGGAAGACGACTACAAAAAATTGGATGAAATTGCTGAACAAATATTTGAAAAACATTCTGAACTTGGAATTATCTGAAAATTCCAAGTTTTGTAATGATAACAATTTCCATGGGAAAAATGATATATAAGTTTGCACATAAACCTATACAGTTAGCCAATGTTAACAGGATTATAAAACTTTAAAAATTGATTTTACAGTTAAAAGAAGATTATAATTTAAAAATTCTGTTTTGGAGAGTTGTTTATGGTTATGGAAGAATTAAAAAAGGTTAGAGATTGTGTTTGGGAAATACCCTCCAGCTATAAAAAGGGCATGAGGGTGCCTGGAAGAATTTATCAGGATGATGAAGGAATTGAAAGTCTTGAGAAAGGTGCAGCTGATCAAGTTGCTAATGTTGCAACACTTCCAGGAATACAAAAATTTTCAATAGGATTACCAGATATTCATTTTGGATATGGATTTAGTATCGGCGGAGTTGCAGCATTCAGTTCAAGAACTGGAGTTATAAGCCCGGGAGGAGTAGGTTTTGATATAAACTGTGGAGTTAGAATGGTGAGAACCAACCTCACAGAAGACGAAGTCAAGCCTAGAATTAAAGAACTTATTGACACCTTGTTTAAAAATGTGCCATCCGGTGTAGGAAGCAAAGGAAAGATCAGGTTAAAGGACGGAGAAATTGATGATGTTTTAAATAACGGAGCAGAATGGGCTGTAGAAAATGGTTACGGCTGGGAATCTGACCTCAATTTCCTTGAAGAGAATGGTAAGATGGAAAGTGCAGACTCCAGTAAAGTCAGTGAAAAAGCTAAAAAAAGGGGAATACCACAACTTGGATCCCTTGGTTCAGGAAATCACTTCCTAGAAATCCAGAAAATGGAAGATATTTACGATGAAAAAGCTGCCAAAGCCTTCGGAATAGAGGAAGGTCAAATAACCATCATGATCCATTCTGGATCAAGGGGATGTGGCCATCAGATATGTGCAGATTATTTGAGAACAATGGACAAAGCGTATAAAGCTTACAACATCGACCTTCCTGATCGTCAGCTTGCATGTGCTCCTGTAGATTCTCAAGAAGCCCAAGATTATTTTAAAGCCATGTCTTGTGCTGCGAATTATGCTTGGACAAACAGACAGATGATCCTTCACTGGGTCAGAGAATCCTTTGAAGAGGTGTACAAAAAGGATTCGGAAGATATGGAAATGGGTGTAGTCTATGATGTGGCACACAACATAGCCAAGAAAGAAAAACATACCATCAAAGGGATTGAAACAGAAGTTTATGTACACAGGAAGGGTGCAACAAGAGCATTTGGTCCTGGAAGAGAAGAAATTCCTGAGGAGTACCGAAAAATTGGTCAGCCCGTTATGATCCCTGGTACAATGGGAACAGCATCCTATATCTTGAAAGGAACAGAAATTGCCATGGAAGAAACATTTGGATCAACTGCCCATGGTGCTGGAAGAAAACTCAGTAGAGCAGGTGCTAAAAGAGAATTCAACGGTGACGATGTAAAGAGCATGCTCGCATCTAAAGGGATTACCTTAAGAGCAAATTCCATGCCAGTAGTTGCAGAAGAAGCTCCAGGAGCCTATAAAGATGTGGATCAGGTTGTAAACATCTGTCACAAAGCAGGAATTTCATTACTAGTTGGTAAAATGGTTCCTATCGGTGTAGCAAAGGGATAACACAATTTTAGGGTTATTAAAATGATTGGCATTATCGGAGGCACCGGAATTTATGAAATCGTTACTTTGGGTGATGAGATCGATACCAGAGTTATTAAAACTCCCTATGGTAAATCCCCCGAAGTTTCCATATTTAAACTGCACGGAAAAAATGTTGCTTTCATGCCCAGACATGCAAAGGGTCATTCAAATCCGCCCCATATGGTGAATTACAGGGCCAATGTATTTGCAATGAAGGAACTTGGAGTGGAAAGAATAATAGCAACAAATGCCGTTGGTTCTTTAGAAAAAGCTGTGAAACCAGGAGATTTTATGGTTCCACACGACTTTATCGATTTCACAAAGTTACGTCACGGAACTTTTTACGACAGCCGTACAGTTCACGTAGATGTAACTGAGCCGTACTGTAACTACATGAGGAATATAATTTCTTCATCGGGAGATGTTGTTGAAAATGGAGTCTATGTTTGTACAGAGGGTCCTAGATTTGAAACTCCCGCAGAAATTCAAATGTTTAAATTGATGGGCGGTACTGTAGTGGGTATGACAGGAATACCTGAAGCAGTGCTTGCGCGTGAACTTGAAATGTGCTACGCGAGCATTTGTACTGTATCTAATTATGCAGCATCCATATCTCCAAATAATTTAACTATAGATGAAGTTTTTGAAATTATGGAGAAAAAAAAGCATGATCTGATTTCGTTAATGGATACTGCAATATCAAAGATGGGTGAAGAAAGGGATTGTGACTGTAAACAGGCACTTGAAGGTGCGGAAATATAAATTTTTTACTATAACTATGTATTTAATTGATCGTTGCTTCAATTTACTAGGACGATCTTGTACTGCGAATTATTGTTGAGTGAGTATGATAATCATTAACCAAACATTTCATCTTGGTTAATCCACTCATAATAATTATCAAGGATGATATTATGTTAAATAAACTTCAAAAAGAGATTATAGAACTGAAAAAGGAAAAAAATGCCATTATATTGGCACATAATTATCAAACTGGAGATATACAAGAAATCGCTGATTTTCTTGGAGACTCATTAGAGCTGTGTATCAAAGCATCTCAAATAGAAGATGCAGATATGGTTGTTTTCTGTGGAGTAGATTTCATGGCAGAAACTGCGGCCATTTTAAACCCTGAAAAATTGATTGTTTTACCAGATAAAAATGCAGAATGTCCCATGGCCCACATGTTAAAAGCTGAAGAGATAAAAACCTATAAAAAAAGGTATCCTGATGCTGCAGTTGTGCTCTATGTAAATACTCTTGCAGAGGCTAAGGCAGAAGCAGATATTTTATGTACTTCTGCAAATGCAGTTAAAGTGGTGGAAAGTCTTGATAACGATAGAATCCTTTTCGGTCCCGATACTAATTTAGGATGGTTCGTTTCCCATCAAGTTAAAGACAAAGAGATCATTCCTGCTCCAGAAGGAGGTCATTGTTACGTGCATAAAATGTTTAACCTCGCAGACCTGTACTTCCTGAGGGAAAAATATCCTGAAGCAGATATTCTGGTACATCCGGAATGTGATCCAGAGGTACAAGAATATGCAGACCATGTTTTAAGCACTGGTGGTATGATGGCCCATGCTAAAAACTCTGATAAAACCACATTTATTATTGGTACAGAGTACGACCTTGTAACCAGACTTAGAAGAGAAAATCCTGATAAAACTTTCATTCCTGCTCTGGATGATGCTCTGTGTGAAAATATGAAACTTCACACCCTAGAAAAAGTTAAAAATTCTATGTTAAACCAGGAATATGTTGTAAAAGTCCCTGAAGATATAGCAATGAAAGCAAAAACAGCCATTGATAGGATGCTTGAAGTATCCTAATACTATTTTTTTTAGAAATTTAAACGGAAATAAGAATAAAAAAAAGTTTAGATCAAATTCATCTGTTTTAAGATGGACTGCCTTTCATATTTCAATTTTTTCAGCACCTCTTCATCCCTATCTTCCTGTTTTTCAAGATGAGCAATTGTAACTGTTATTGCTTCTAGATTCGTTTCATTCTGATTTACAGGCATGTTTAACCTCCTATCATAACTAATCATATTTAACTTCATGACAATTAAAATAGTTTTGCATATACCTTAAAAATATTGTTTAAAGATGGTTTAAGG
>WASR01000070.1 GCA_009712615.1 Methanobacterium sp.
CCCCTATCTTTGATAATTGAAATTACAAGAATTACAGCCAGCACTGCACTCACACCAAATCCTAAAAATCCCAGAAATGGAAATTTGATCAAATAAACTCCATTGTCAGTGGTCATTATCATCGAAGAACCAATTAATAGGGCAGAGAGAATTAAAGCCACAGATAGTTTGTTGGTTATTTTTTCAAGCCCCTCATGTTCAATTTTAATACTAATTTCGCCCTCTTCAAGTTTGTAGAGGGTTTTTGTGAGTGATAATGGAATATTTTTGAGTATATGTTCCATTTCGATGACGTTCTTTTTAACGTAATCTGCAAAATTAAGGGGAGAGAATTTTTTCTTCACAACCTTTTTTATGACTGGCTTTCCAACTTGCACAGCATTAAATGTTGGGTCCAATTTTTGCCCAGTTTCTTCAACCATCCCAATACCCCTGGCAAGAAGTACCAGTTCCCTAGGCATGAAAATATGGTACTTCCTCATGATATTTATCAGTTCATTCATACCACCGTGTACCTCGTTTAATTCAGTACCATAATATTTGAACATCATATCTGTTAGGTCGTATCTTAGGGATCTTGTGTCAACATTTTCGTCTATCATGCCCATGTAGGTGAGCTGGCTTATCATACCGCTGACATCATTATTTATGAGATATATCATGAGTTCTGCGAGTTCATTTTTAAATTCTTCATCTATGATTCCCATCATTCCAAAATCGATGTAGCAGACCACATTTCTCTTCAGTATGTAGATATTGGATGGATGGGGATCTGCATGGAAAAATCCATTCACAACAACTTGTTTGAAGTAGGATATTGCACCACGTTCGGCAATTAATTTAAGATCGAATCCATCGGCCTCAGTTACTTCAGAAATTTTGGTTCCAACAACAAGTTCCATGGTTATAACTTTTAATGAAGAGTAATTACTGTATATTGCAGGCACATGGACGGTATTATCATCTTTGAAGTTATTTTTAAAACGTTTAAGGTTCAGTGCTTCATTTTCATAGTCAATTTCTTTGAATATGGAACGTTTAAATTCATCAACAATTCCTGGAACATTGTAAATTTTAAGCTGGGGAACATAACTATCCAACCTTTTAGCTAAAAATTCCATAATTGCCAGATCATTTTTTATGACATTTTCAACTCCAGGTTTTCGAACTTTTACAGCTACTTCCTCTCCAGATATGAGCACTGCCCTGTGTACCTGTCCAATGGAAGCAGATCCCAGCGGTTCCTCATCAAAACTATCGAATATTTCATCGATTGGAGATTTAAGTTCGTGTTCAATGACTTGTTTGATGGATTCAAAACTAATGGGTGGATTGTCATCCTGTAATTTAGTAAATTCAGTGGCTATTCTTCTTCCAACAAGATCTGGTCTGGTACTGAGTGTTTGGCCGAGTTTTATAAATGTTGGCCCCAGTTCTTGAAGTACCAGGCGTAATCTTTCAGGGGTGGACTCGTCAAGTTCTTCGAGGGAATCATACTGATAAGATTTTACTAAAAATGGAAAGTTTGTTTGAGCTTAATTTTTTCGATCAAGTAACCAAATTCATATTTTGAGAGAACTTTCAGAAATTATCGTTGCTTACCAAGAATTTCACCATTTAACTAATTATTAATTGATAATAAGACTTATAGACAGAATAATATTTAGTTTTATGTATGAATCTTCATTGGAAAAAAAGCATAATTTCAAAAAAAAGAAGGGTAGGGCTATTTTTAGCTTTCTAGGTAATAATATTCTCCCCTTTCCTTTTGTTCCCTGTCTAGATAACTTCCAAATTTGTTTACTCTTGGCCTTTTAGTTTCCTTATCTCTTCTAAAGGTTATACCCACTGATGACAAGAAACTGTTCATAGCAGATCTGAGGTTCATTGGACTTGAGGCATGACCATGTTGACCAGGGGCACCGTTGAAAACCATTGCCCTGTCTGAAACATAGTCTATAAATACTATATCATGGTCAATAATGATTCCAGCTGCATTCTTACTTTCCACAACTCTTTTAATAGCTTTACCCGCTTTTAATCTTTGTTCCACATCTAAAAATGCTGTAGGTTCATCAAATAAATATATTTCAGCATCTCTAGAAAGGGCAACTGCAACAGAAAGCCTTTGTAATTCTCCTCCACTCAGTTCACTGACTTCCTTTTCCATAAGGGCCTCAAGGACGAATGGTTTCATTATTTCGGTTTTAAACATGTTACTGCCATAATTTGATGCAGTTGTGATTAAAAGTTCTTGGACAGTTCCATCAAAGTCTGAAACAAGGTACTGTGGTTTGTATGCAATTGAAACTTTTTTGTCAATCTCTCCATCATCGGGCTTAGTAACTCCTGCAAGCATCTTGGCATATGTGGTTTTTCCTATACCATTTGGTCCAAATGCTGTGATAATTTCATCGTGCTGGACTTCTCCTTCATCAACCTCCAAACTAAATTCATCGTAGGATTTTTTAAGAGGTGAATAATTTGCCAGTGATTCAGCTTCAATTTCCAGAGCCGGAGGTTTAACATCGAAAACAATTGGTTGTCTGCGGATTCTTACATTTTCTTCCCTTAAAAATCCGTTAATATAAGCGTTTATACCAACTCTTACACCCCTCATTTGGGAAACAACACCATATGCACCGGGCTCACCGTAAAGTATGTGGACATAATCGGATATTGCATCTAATGCAGCAAGATCGTGTTCAATGACCATTACAGATTTCCCTGCTTCTGAAAGAGTTCTTACAACTTGAACGGCGTTTAATCGTTGTTTAACATCTAACCAGGATGTTGGTTCGTCAAAGTAATAAAAATCAGCTTCTCTTAAAGCAGCGGCTGCAATAGCAACTCGTTGAAGTTCTCCTCCACTTAAATTTGATATGCTCCTGCTTAATATGGATCTTAGTTCCAGTGCATCGAGAACTTCATCCATAGCTCCCCTTTCATCAACTCCTTCCATCAAATCCTTAACATTTCCCTTCACAAATTTGGGGAGCATGTCAACCATTTGGGGCTTGTGAACCACTTTAAGTTTGCCTTCTGAAAGTTTTTGGAAGTATGATTGAAGCTGCGAACCCTTGAAAAAATTCACAACATCTTCCCAAGGAGTTTCAGATTCGTAGTCTCCAAGGTTTGGTTTGAGTTCGCCGGAAAGCATTCTGATTATTGTTGATTTACCTATTCCGTTCGGTCCGAGGATACCAACAACAGAACCTTCCCTTATGTTGGGCAGTCCAAAGAGTTCGAACTTGTTTTTTCCATAGCGATGAATGGGATCATCCAGTGCTTCTGGAAGATTTATGATATTAATGGCTTTAAAGGGACATCTGTTGGTACAGATTCCACAGCCGGAACAGAGTTCCTCTGATAATATTGGTTTTTTTGTTTTTGCATCGATGGTTATAGTATCCTCTTCCATCCTGACTCCGGGACAGTATTCAATGCAGACGTAGTTGCATTTTTTAGGTTGGCATCGATCATGGTCTAATATGGATATTCTCGTCAAATTTAATCACCAAAAAATGAGTTTATTAAATGAATTTATCTTTTCACAGGGACTTATTAATGATATTAGAAAGACTTTCGGTATAAAATTTGTTGTTGAAATGGTTTGCAAAATAATGTGTTTCAAAAACATTGGAACGATATTATCTGCACAATAATCAGTTTTGAATCTTTGGGAATCAAAAAAAAATAATTTAGATTTAAAAAAAAATAATAGAATTAGCTTTTTGCTTTAACAGCTAAATCTATATCGGATGCTTTAACAGTTTTCCTTCCTGCGTGTTTAGCAAGTTTAACAGCTTCTAAAGCTATTTCTTCACCTGCTTCTTCAAGCACTTTGGCTAACTCGTCCCTTGCATCATCACTTATTCTCTGGGCACCAGCATTTTTTATGATTCTTCCTACTGGAGCAACTGGTAATTCAGTCATTTATACCACCTCAATAGTTTATTGAGACTCCATAGTATTTAAATTTGTCGTAGTTATCTATATTGATCACCCATAATCCAATTGTGTCATCATCAAAATCCTTTACAACATATCTGTCATCAGTGAGTTTTTGATCAACTATAGATCAATTCATAGTTTGGTTGAGCTCCATGAGTTATCCATCACAAACTAAAATTAAAAAAAAGTTAAAATTTTAGCGAAAAATTTGTTAAATCAGGATCATTAACAAAAAAATAGTATAATCATGAAGGATATATAAAAAAAATAATTTTTTTCTTTAAAAATAACTAATATCAAATAAAACATAATTTGGAGGTCAATGCATGTCAATAAAGATTACAAGCCAAAAATTTAAAGAAGGAGAAGAAATACCTGACAGATACGCATGTAAAGGAGTTAATGTTTCACCGCCATTGGAATGGAGTCCCGTTGTAGATGTAGTTAAATATGCCATAATATGCGAAGATCCAGACGCAGCCCAAGGAATTTGGACCCACTGGGTGATTTTTAACATCCCAGGAGATCTTAATGCTGTTGATGAATGGATCATGGAAAGAGAAGAAACAGAACATGGTGCTAAACAGGGGCTAAACGACTTTGGAACAGTGGGTTACAGGGGACCATGCCCACCTGATGGAACTCACAGGTACTACTACAGGATATATGCATTAGACTCTGAAATTGATCTTCCATCAATGATAACCCGTGCACAACTAAAAAAGGCCATGGAGGGTCATATCATAGATGAAGGCAGTTTAATGGGAAGATATACACGATAAAAAAGATAATTCGATTTTTCTACTCTTTTTTTTAACAATAGAACAAACATTAAGGGGATTACAAACATGAAGTTGGAAGTAGATTACATGGTGGATGTGCTGGTAAAGGCAATTAAACCTATCACTGAAAATGGAAGTGCAGAACTTTCAAACTTGGATCTGACATCTGAACTGGGATTTACAATTGAACGCGTAATATACGATGGAGAAACAAATGATCTAACCATAATTGCTCCTGATAGGCCAGAAAAATCTGCAGTAATTGGTAAAGGAGGTTGGGTTGTTGGAAAGTTAAGGGAAGCCCTCAAAGTGAACTCAATACATGTAGATGCCTACTCAGATATGATGGTTAGAATCTACAGAATGGAACTTGCTCTTAAAAAAATTAATGGTTCAAAAAACATACTGGGTGAGGACACTAAACCAATCAAAAATCTTAAAGATCTACTGAAAAAGAGAATAAACAACCTTGCAAAGTTCAATTATTTATCAGAGTTTGAAGGAGAGTTGAAACAGTTAAAGATTGAGGGTCCACAAAAAAAATTGGAAATGGAAAAGGATCATAAAGCAATTGTCGCACTTTCTGGTGGGGTTGACAGCAGTTTTTCACTCATCATAGCCAAAATCTTGGGATTTAATCCTGTAGCTGTGACAGTTGATCCTGGGAATATCATTCTTCCGTCCTATTTTAAAAAAAATATAGACGGATTAACAAGTAAGTTAAATATTCCCCATGAGTATCTTCCAGTAGATATGGGAGAAATTGTAGAGAACTCCCTCGAAGGAAGAATACATCCTTGTGGTAAATGCTCAAAAACCATAGAAGATTCTCTTTTAGAATATGCTGAAAAATCTGAAATACCATTCATCATATTCGGAGACTTCCTTGCGACAGGATCACAATCCCTGGTGCGGTTAAATGGCTTCTGGAGATTGAACTTACCTGCAATGCTATCTGCAACCAAGGGCGAAACCAGATCAGTTTCAGGATACTTCGATGTTGAGAGTGTTGGTGGATATGGATGTCCCCTGTTGAATGAAGTTCACAAGTTACATCCACACATGCGCAGATTCTCAATACAAAGGATACTCAGAGAAACACGTGCAGGTGTGCTGGAACCTGGCCAAGCCTTAAAATTGATTACAAGAGCTTTATAATCCTTGTATTTGGATTAATCCGTTCCTCTATTTATCAGTTCTAATATTCCGTAGATAATGAGTAAAATACCTAATAAATACGCAACAATCGCAGGATCCACTATAAATATTACACCCACTATTATGGCTATTATTCCCATTATTTCTTTTTTAGTGTTGGAATTCATAGTATTATTTTGTTGTCCAGACTATAT
>WASR01000286.1 GCA_009712615.1 Methanobacterium sp.
ATCTAGTATTAATAGGTATTTTTTAGGTTAAATTCTATATTATTCCCTATAAAAACTGGTTTTAACCCTGTTTCATTGGGTTAAAATTTTCATGATCATGTGGTGAAGATGGAACTCCAACAAAAAAATTATTAATCACTAACCTTCAAACCATCACTATGAACCGTTGTATTGATTTCTATTTCTTTAGTGGAACTGGCAACACTCTACTTGTTGCAAAAAGAATGTCAGAAGTATTCCAATCCAAGGGACATGAAGTTGCGCTCAAAAGGATCGAAAATTCAATGCCTGCTGATGTGGATACAGACTGTACCATTGGACTTGGATTTCCAGTTGCCATCATGTCCACATATGATTTGGTTTGGAAATTCATCAACCAACTTCCGGATGTTGATGGAACAGAAATATTCATGGTAGACACACTTGGAGGGTACTCAGGAGGCATAATTGGTCCGCTCAGATCGATCTTAGAATCAAAGGGATACAAAACAATTGGTGCATGTGAAATTATAATGCCTCTGAATATCTTTTACATACAGGATAACACAACTAACGCCGAAAAAGTTGAAAAAGGACTTTTAAAGGCAGAAAAATATGCATTGGCCCTTTTAAACAATGAATCAAACTGGGGACATTTTCCAGTAGTTCCAGACATCATGAAACTCATATCAAAAATAGGGATAAGACTGACTGCCACAACTGCCCATCAAAAAATTCTTAAATTCAAGGTGGACAAATCAAGGTGCGATAAATGCGGGATATGTAGGGATATTTGTCCAACAAACAACATAAAAATGGATGAATATCCTTCAATAGGAAATAGCTGTGAGTATTGTATGCGCTGTGTTTCCATGTGTCCGTTTAATGCCATGGAATCCATATTTACATACCATGGAAAAACTTACAGCGCAGTAAAACCTAAAGAATTTAAATAACAACCATGGTTAAGGTGGTAAAATGGACTATGATCTGGAAGAAAAAGGTGTTGACACTAAAAAAATAGCCCTTGAAAGTCTAAAAAACACAGAACTATTCGATGAACTGATAATGGGCATAAGATCCAAGGATAAAACAGTAAGAACGAATTCATTCAATGCTCTCATGGTAGTGGCAGAGAAAAATGGGGATATATTATATCCTAAATGGGATTACATACATGAAATGTTGATAAGCAACAATTCTAACCAGCAATACGTTGCAATATACCTGTTAGCAAATTTAACTGCTTCAGATATTGAAAATAAGTTTGAAACCATATTTGATGAGTACTTCAACATACTCGCTGGTGAAAAAACCCTTCCAGCGTCCCATGTTATATTGAACTCTGGAAAAATCATAGAAAACAAACCAGGACTCAGGCCAGAAATAATTTCCAAACTACTAAACACAGATGAAACATTTAAAGGAAGACAGAAGGATCTTCTCAAGGTATATGTGATTGAAACCCTCAGAAAAATTCCTTCAGATCCCAGTGACAAAACCATTATAGAAGATTTTATCAAGTCCCAGCTAAACAGTTCAAGTTCCAGAACACGTTCAGCAGCAAAATGTTATGTTGACAGATGTTTTATAGATTTATGAACCTGTGCTGAACCCCTGCCGATAAAAAAAAATTATTAGTCATGGTAAACATATTATATTCAGGTGAAACATGTATAAAGTCAAAAGGATCTATGAAGAGCCTGATAAAGAAGATGGATACAGAATTCTCGTGGACAGATTATGGCCCAGGGGAGTTTCAAAGGAAAGGGCAAAGCTTGACGGTTGGATCAAGGATATTGCACCTTCAAATGAATTGAGAAAATGGTATGGTCATGACATTGATAAATGGCCCGAATTTAAAGCCCAGTACCTTAAAGAACTTCAAGGAAAAAAGGATCTTATAAAACAAATGAAAATCTTGGACAAGTTCCATAAGAAAGTCACACTACTCTATTCTACAAAGGACGAAGAGCATAACAACGCAGCTGTTTTGGAAGAACTTCTCAACCAGCCAACAAAAAGAGTTAAAGCCAGTATTTCAAGGATTCATGGATCTTAAAATTTATAATTTTTTGAGGTAATCATGATAAAACTAAAAAAATCTCCTCAAATCAATATAAAAGCCGATGCAATGAAGGAAATTGAGGCTAAACTGTCATCATCTGAAATTATTAAAGAAGAACTTATTAAAGATAGTGAGGAATGGACTGACGATCCACAACGATGGAGACTGTTCAAAGAAAGATATGAGGATGAATTTGAAGACAAACTAGATATGATGGACAACCTCATGACCAAGAAAAGGGGCGATATCAAAGTAACATGGATATCTATTTTTAAAAAGAAGTGATGGGGATATTTTTAATGGATTAAATATTTTATTATTAGTTTATGGCATTTTTGTCCTGTATTGAAACACAGAATTTGCACAGCGCACTTGGATTTTTCATCTGACGCTGTTTCACTGGACACATATAGTTACCATTTTCAATGTGGAGCACAAATCCTCCTGGAAATCTGGTTCCAAGGGGATGAATGGGTTCTTCACAAACGAAGGTTGTGTAGGTACTTATGATCCTTGCAATTTTAACGAAACATTTTTCTTGATTAGTCCGGGCATTTCTCCTCTGTTCCTCCAAGAGTTCAAGAAATTCAATGAGACGCTCCCTGTTAACGCTTCCAAGATAATCCTTTTTATCCTCCTTGATCTCCTTCACCCTGGAGAAAAAAGATTTGGAAAATCTTTCTATGTAATCATCCCTGTAGGATTTTGGCATGTACTGGGCATCATCCCTTAAAAATGATGCAGCAAGCATGATATCCTTGATGTGAATGTTTCCAGCTTCTGCTTTAACAACATCCCTAAGTTCATTTCTACTGAGTTCAACAGTTAAATCAAGTTCTTCAATGGATTTGGACATGGTTTATCACTTAAAAAAATTAAATCTTTACAGAATTGTAACATATTAGCCTGTTTATACTACGTCAGGATCCTGCTCTGCTATGCAGAAACCGCATACCGCACCGGGATTATCCTGTTGTTTATCTTTAACAGGACAATAATAGGTTTTGTTCTCATATTTAACCTTAAAACCACCTGGAAATTCTGATCCAACTACATGTATTGGCTCTTCAAGAACGAAGGTCGTATATATGGATATTATTTGGTATATTTTTGAAAAATTAGGGTCATGTGGATGATCCCTTAAAAGGGCAATTTCCTGTTCTTCAAGAAGTTTCAAAGATTTTTTAAGTTCATCCATGTCAACCAACTGTTGAATGGTGCATTTATCATCCTTAACCTCTTTGATCCTCAGTATAAAACCCCTTAAATATGCGTCATGAAATTTTTCCCTGTAGCTTGGCTGAACAAATTTTCCCTCTTCAAGAAGAAAGTTACAGGCATTCATGATGTCCTTTATATGGATATTTTTGGCTTCCCTTTTCAGTTTTTCCAGTAGCTCAACCCTTGTAATTTCGTCTACCTCGTCAATATCTTCTACCTTTAAAATCATGATAATAATTCCCCAATTAACTATCATCCACTGCCAAACTTCTCAAGGATAGATTCGGCTGTTTTGGGACCTATACCCTCAATACGTGTCAATTTTTCAATGGTCACATCCTTTAAATCATCACCAAATACTTTAACAACAGCTCGTGCTCGTTTCCTTCCCAATCTTTTAACGCTCACAACTAAAGGAACCAGATCTGGTTTAACACCGTAATAGAGTCGTGCAGCTAACATGTCAAGCTGATCTGTGCCTGTGTAAATATTCAAAATATTACAGATATTTCTGAAAAATTTCACAAGTAATGATGCTTCGTAGGCCGATCTTCTTGTGGATGCAGCGTAGACATTGAATGCATTTTCAATCTCATACTCATTCCTTTCACCCATCCATTCAAGCATTGTGGCTGCAGTTGCCTCGCTTAGACCAATGTCAACCACAAAAATTCCCTCGCTGTTTAACCTGTCCCTCACAGGTTCCTTGGATTTCCTTCCCTTGAAACTTATTAGGGGCATATCAGGAGTTTTGCTCAACTCGTAGATCAACTTGGGTGCTTCAATCTCCTCAGAAACAGATGCAAATTCCCTGAGCCTTACAGCAGTTTCAACTGTGTAGTTGCTCTTTGCAATGAGCATTCCAAACTCGGTTGTTTTAAGTCCGTCGGGAGTTGGTATGATTATACCATTTTTCACAAGAAACTCTATGGCATTGTTAACTTCATATTCAATGGAATCTGCACAGAAAGATTCCAAATATTCGTTGTGTGACATCTGCCAGCCATAAAATGTTTCCAAGAAAAATTTGAATAGATCTTTGGGTGTTTTTGCGAGTGTTGAAGCCACCTGTGTTATGATCTGCCTGTA
This sequence comes from Methanobacterium sp., assembly GCA_009712615.1. Taxonomy (GTDB): domain Archaea; phylum Methanobacteriota; class Methanobacteria; order Methanobacteriales; family Methanobacteriaceae; genus Methanobacterium_B. Next base: position 4,358 of record WASR01000286.1, read on the forward strand.
AACAGCATCCTTATTTTCTATTAACTTGGAATTGGTAGGTTCTATCTCACCATAGACGTAGTGATCCTTCAAGTTGTAGGCTTCATCCACAGTCTTTGCAATGAGGTAAGAATAACCTTCAGTATCGTAACCTGGCCTTCCAGCCCTACCTGACATCTGTTCATAATCAAAAACAGGAATAGGCTGGGGTCCCTGGCTTGTCCACCGGGTGTAATCCCGTATCACCACATTTTTTGATGGTAAATTCACACCGTACATGAGACTTGGAGTTGCTGTTATCATCAAAAGGTTGCCTGCACGAAATTCATCCTCAATAATTTCCTTTTGTTTATCAAAGAGACCAGCATGATGGAATGCCACACCATTTTCAATACTCTCTGCCAGTTTCAGGCACACTGCAGTTGGTAGTGAACCCCTCTTTCGGGGTACGTCCAATATTTTTTCACTCACAGCATGGAATGCTTTTTTTTGTTCTGGTGAAAGTTTTCGTTTGATCTTATCAGATGTGTATTTTGCAAGGGACTCTGTGAATCTTCGTGTAGATACAAAGACAAGGGCCTGTGATGATTCCTTTATTGAGGTGTTTAAAATTTTGACTATAACATCGTTCTTGTTTTTGGTTTCCATTTCTTCAGTTGTAAGCACATCCTTGTAAAGGGGCACGGGTCTGAAGTCGTGTTCAACAACATGTGCATCAAGCCATGATGATAGATCACTCATATTTTGAAGGGTTGCTGACAATGCAACGATCCTCATACCGGGGTTTAACTGTTTAGAACGGGTTATTGCACATTCCATGGTAGGGCCCCTTGAGTACTCTCCAATCATGTGAAATTCATCAACCACCAGGAGATCAACATCGTTCAGGGTGTTCCAAGAAAACCTTGTTATGGCGTCAAAGGATTCAAACACCATCACAGCAAGATCAGATGATGAGGGATGTTTACCAACCTTGATACCGTAGTTTTCAAATTTCTTAAATTCCTTGACCTTCTCATTCTGGATCGAAATTAATGGAACAGCATAAACTGCTTTACCTCCCTTTAATATGGCGGTCAGTGCAGCCATAACTCCCAGAACAGTTTTTCCACTGGCTGTGGGTATGGCTATGATGTAGTTGGTTTTATCCTCGAGATAACCCGAATCAATAACAGACTGCTGAGCAGGGTTAAACTTCTTGATGTTAGGATAACTTTCCCCTATGATTTCGTGAACCTTGGTTTCTATAGCATCCATAAAAATCATTCTTCTCTTGTTTTGTCGGTTTATTTTTTTATTTTTTCGATTACAACGATGTCGGATATTTTTGTTGATGGATACTGTCCATTTTCATCCTTTTCAACACTTTTAACCATGTCCCATATTGTTAAAAGTCCCACACTTGCACCTGTAAGGGCTTCCATTTCAACCCCTGTTTTTCCTTCGCATTTGACAGTAACCTCTACTTCTATGAATTCGGTGTCTACCTGAAAATCAACATCAACACCTGTTATTTTCAGGGAGTGACAAAGGGGAATCAGATGATGGGTGGATTTAACAGCGCCAATGGCTGCTATCTGGGCTGTAGTAAGAACATTTCCCTTCTTAATTTCTTCTTTGATAATTTTTTCAATGGTAAATTTCTGGAGGTATATTCGTCCAGAGGCTTTAGCTGATCGTTTGGTGATATTTTTGTCTCCAACATCCACCATTCTAACGCCTTTTTGTGTAACATGAGTAAATTCTGAGT
>WASR01000119.1 GCA_009712615.1 Methanobacterium sp.
GCAGATATACCTTTTGAAAATCTAAGTTTTACAACTTCATATTCTTTAAGTTGTCTCTTTATTTCATCGATGACATTTTCATTTATTTTGGATTTTCCTATGTTTATTGTGATGGTTGAAAGTGATCTGTTCATCAGTTCCTTTTTTGGAGGTGTTGAATTCAATTTTCCTCCTCCTTCTTTCTTTTTTTTCAGTTATGTATGGAATTCTGGCAACATGTCCACAGTCAAGGCATTTAATTACAACGCTTGAATTTATTAATCTTACTCTGCAGTTCAATCCGGGTTTCAGGAATTGATGGCAGCTGTGGCAGATCCTTCTGTTCCATTTGTCTGGTAGCTTGAGGTTGTACTTCTTTGCTATGTTTCGAGCCATCTCAACGTAACGGTGAGACCTTTCAGGATGGTGGTTAAATTCTTCATCTGCCCTGCTAAAAAGGATGTTTATTCTTTCTTCAGCAATTTTTAACATCCATTTCGGTCTTCTTCCCCTTCTCAAAGTTTAACCTCTCATGGTAAACAAAGTTACCAGAATATAGAACTATTAATCTTAAAAATTTTAGCTCATAGGGTTTGAATCCTTAAGGAGTAGATCCCTTAAAATTTAGAACTGTAACTTAAGAATAATATTATAGTTTATTCACATTACCATTTAAAAAGCTTTCCCATTTTGAACTTCAATATAATAAAAATTTGTAATGGTTCTGATAAATTATATTTGTCACCCAAAAAGACATCTAACTTTTGTACATGTACTCTAAAAAATTCACATTCCCTGGAGGAATATGCTCCTCTCCATCAACAATTTTTATTATCAGATCCACGACATCTTCAACTTCTAAATCTGTTGTATCCACTTCGTTAACCTTATTTCCATGGTTTTCCACGGCTTCAAATGTGCAGATGTCAAGGGCTTCAGCCTCAACATTTTCAACTACCTTAGATTCTGGCCAATTCCGTTTTAAGAGACGTTTTCTAAGGATATCCGGTCTTGCTCTTAAAACAACCACGCAGTCTATCATATTCGAATCTTCCAAAAAATGTGCCAGATGTCCCTCAATAATGAGGCCATTTTCTGGGGAATTTTTTAAGATAGTCACTAATTCCTGACAAAGATCTTCAATGTCCACTTCTTTGTACCCCCTTTCTGGATCGTGTCCATGGTAGAGGTGTTTCTTTTCCACAAGATCGTTCACTGCGACCAGTGGAATGGAAAGTCTTTGAGACAGTGCTTTTGATACCGTGGTTTTCCCTGTTCCAGGTGTTCCTGTGATTAAAATGACTGACATTTGATCATTTATCAAATTTTTCGATAATAGCTTCGGCAACCCTTTCTCCAGATAAAAGCATTCCACCGAATATTGGACCCATCCTAGGAGATCCATGGACTGCATTTGCAGCCATTCCTGTCACGTATAGTCCAGGGTAAACTTCTGTTGTGTTGTCAACAACTAAACTTTCGGCTTTATCCGCCCACATGGATTTTTCACCCATTATCTTTCCGGTTTCGGTTTCTAATTCTACTTCCATCTTATTTTCAAGTATTTTCACAACTTCACATGGATGGCCTGTTGCATCTATTACTGCCTTGGATCTTACTGTTAATGGATCTACATGTAAGCCTCCCATTTGAACTGCAGCCCAGTTGAGTACAACGCCTTCAACACCCTTGTCCTTCATCATCACGTCTTCTATTGCCATGAGGTTGAAGATTTTTAATCCGGCCTTAACTGCCTCTGAACATATGGTGGATACACATTCAATCGAATCTGCGACGAAGTAACCTTCAGCGTATTCCTTGGTTTTTATTCCAAATTCATCAAGGATTCGTTTACTTTCTTCTTGGACAACGATCTTGTTGAACATCATACCGCCGCCCCACATTCCACCACCCATGGAAAGCTTTTTTTCGAATAAAGCCACTTTATAGCCTGCTTTAGCCAGATAATATCCTGCTGTGAGTCCTGCAGGACCTCCTCCACCAATAGCAACATCCATATCTGTGTAATCAAGGAAATCTTTCATATATTCTTCAATTATCGCTTTTGAAACAATTATATCATCCAATTCCATTTTTTCACCATTCTACTATTGTCTTTTATTGTATAAAAATTCTTCTTACAAAAAAAAATCCGGGCCATCCTGTGTTGGCTGGATCACTTTTTAATGATAAGTCTTAAAATATCTTTATCCTTCAACACATGATCCAGCCCAACCTTCTGTCCCGGAAACTTAACAGAAGAGCCCCAAACCTTTGCATGTCTGAAGTTTCTGACAAAATCTCTGTGCAACCTTGCTGCCACATCACCCACTGTTGAACCTTGTCTAACTATCATGGGTTCTTCCAGATCTGCTTTTTTACCTTGAGGTTTTAAATAAAGACGTATTAACTGTAATCTTTCAAATATTTCGTCTTTAAGTTCATCGACATTTATTCCTTTATCAGCTGCTATGAACATTGCATCGGGCAGTTTAATTTTCAGTTCTTCGATGTACTTCTCATCTGCTAGATCGATTTTATTTATCACCACAAGCATTGGCACATAGATACAACTTGGATCCATGGAATCCACAAATCGATCGATTGTAACATCTTCCCTAATAAGTACATCTGCACTATGTATTCCGTACTCGTTAAGAATAGATCTTATAGTTTTCTCATCTATTTTAGTCAGGGGAACCGTGTTAATAAGATTAATTCCACCCATTTTGTTTTGTTTAACAGTAACATCCGGAGGCAACTCATTTGCCCTAATACCTATGTTTCTAAGTTCATCTAAGATAACCTTCATGTGCTGCGGGTTAAAAATATCCAGAACCATGAGTATGAAATCTGCATTACGGGCCACCGATAAAATTTCCCTACCTCGGCCTTTACCCTTTGATGCCCCTGTGATAATTCCAGGAATATCCAGTATCTGTATTTTTGCTCCTCTGTAGTGCATAACCCCAGGTACTATGTCCAGAGTTGTGAATTCATAAGCTCCTGTTTTGGATTCTGCATTGGTGAGCTGGTTCAATATTGTTGATTTACCCACAGATGGAAATCCAAGAAGAACAACTGTGGAATCACCACTCTTTTTAACATGGAACCCCTTACCCTTAGTTCCAGAACTACTCCTTGTTAGAGCATCTTCCTTAAGCTTGGAGACCTTGGCTTTTAACTTACCTATGTGGTGGGAAGTTGCCTTGTTGTAGGGAGTTTTCTTGATCTCCTCTTCAATTTCTCTTATTCTATCTTCAATAGCCATAAAACTCACATAAAATTAGTTTAAGATGATAATAAACTGAAATTAATTATTATTGATGACAAGAACAGAATTTTAAAATGTTTCCATGATCATCAATTTTATTTAGCATCTTATCTTCTTTGATCCGATTTAATTAATAAGTTAATCCATGGGATTCAATCTGAACCATAATTTTTACAAATTTAATTGTATGTCATTCCACTTAAAAACAGTTTTTAATTGGGACAGTTTCAATTAAAAATAAAAAAAATGGAAGGTGTGTTTAACTCACACCCCAAACCATTACTCCTGGCTGACCATACAATGCCTTGAACTGTGTTAAACCTGCTCCTCCCTCGAAGAACAGTCTTGTGAACATGGAATTTTCCAGTTCTTTGTTCATGGCAACACCAATTAGGGTGTTGTTCTGGTTAATCAGAAGTATTGAATACTCGCTTGAATTTGAAACCACTTGCTGTGTAATGTTGTTGCTGTTTATTATTGTTAGTGTGTGCGGTTCTATTAATAGAGATCCATTTCCTGTGGTTAATTCATTGGATATTTGCGTAACTATGGTATTTGTATTGTTGGTTGTTATTGCACTCGTATCAATGATTCCTGCACTGTAACTTGTACCATTTGCCTGTGCAACAACTGCATTACCACCTATGTAAAGGGTTTTGTTGTTGATGGTTGTTGAGTTGAGCTGTGAGGCTAAGTATTGGTAGTTTGTTCCATTATTGCTTGTGAAGTTCCAACTTCCAAAGTAAGACCACCATCCTGCTTTTCCAACCATGTCTGAACTTGTTATAAAGACATGTGGTGTAGGGTTATCTGGATGTGTGTACTGTGCTATTGTCTGTGCCTGATCCTGTGTGAGTCCGTACTGAGAAGTCATTGCAGTGATGGCATCAGTTTTATTCAATCCCAGAATACCGTTCAGGATATCTGCACTCTTTGCAGAACTTTTAGTGTAATTATCCAGAGTTTGTGGAGCCAGATCACCGCTTGATGCGAGCATTCTTAAAATTCCCGCAGATAAGGTTTCATTATCTGTTAACAATGCTTTACCAACCCAATAAGCTCTTGGACTGTTCTGTGATGAACCATCAAATGTTACTGGCCTGTCTGCTACATCTGTAAACAGGTGTCCGTAGTCCCACCATGATGTGATAACTGTGTTGTTTGGAGTGTTGTTCTTGATGTACAAGAGTGAGTTGACCATTGAATCATCTGTTCCTGGAACCACTGAATTGGATATGGTATATGCTGATGTCACAGGTGAAAATGCAACTGCTATTAAAACAACTGCCATGATAACCTTCTGATATGAAACATTCTCCACATGATCCTTCACATAATAATATAGAAGTCCCACGAATATTCCTGCTGTAAGTGTTATAGGTAATGAGAAGTTTTCAATGAATCTAACACCTTTGGTCATTGCATAAATTGTGATTACAAGCCATACACCAAATAAAACCGTGTACAATATGTAATTTCTTTTCAATGTGAGTATGTCCAACTTATCTTCTGGTTTCTCAGCAGGTTTTTCTTCTTTAACTTCTGCTTTACGTTTAGATCTGCTCTTCCGCCTAGGTTTTCTTTTTCGTGCAGGCTCTTCTTCTTTCACTTTATCTATGGTAAAGAATCTCCAAATTAAAGCCACAATACCTAATATTCCGAATATGAATGGTAAGTAACCGCCCACACCATTAATTATATCTGATAATCCTGGAATTTGGAGTTCAGAAACAGATACATATACATTAGGATATGAAGACGTTCCCACAGTTGATTGGATTTTACTCACACTCACTGGTTCTGTTAGTGCTGATGCCAGTCCAGAAACACCTAGGAATAGTCCCATGAGCAACAAACTCAGAACTATGAATACCACCAATGCGTAAAGGTCTGGCTTGTCTTTAAACCATGCAAACTTGCTTAGAAGATTACCCTTGAAGTTTCCCTCCATTGGTTTAGGTTTTAGTTTGAACACAAAATTGGTGAGTATCAAGTAAACAATGGCGGATCCTATGACTATATAGAATATGTACCACCATCCCTGCCATGCCATCGTGAATATCATCATTGAAAACGCTGACAAAGCTCCGAAGATGGTTTTTTTCTTGATATCCTTTGCAAGCATACTTAAAACAAAGAAGTATACCACCAGTAATGGTAACAACATGTTAAACATGTCAGTATCAAAGAATCCTGCAAATGTATGGGAGAAATATGCTGGAGCAAGACCAACCAGTAATCCAGCTGCAACACCACCATAATCATTTGTAATACGCCTTATTAGTAAATAAGCAGGTATAACTGCTAATGAGCCTATTAAAGCTCCCATCCAAAAGGCTATCGACTCCAATGGAACTTTTGCAAATGCATTTGCAAGTTTATAGGCCCCGACGGTTATGATTGAGATTAAAGGAGGATATTCTGCACTTTGTCCCGATGGGAATGATGAATGAAGATCCCATTGAGTTCCGTTGATCTTGGTGTCACCAAGGTAACCATGATCAAGCAGATCCGCAGTTAACCTTAAATTGTAGTAGGAGTCCATTTCACTGAAGTAGGGTTGTCCGTTTTGATCCTCGTAGTAAGCTTTCAACTGATCTGGCACTCCATTTATGGATGCCGCCTCAGCTCTTATGAAAAACACGAGGAAAAACAATATAAGAATGATAATTATTGGTTTGTATTTGCTAATCAAATCTTTTGCACTCATATTATCTCCTGTGATCCATGACTTTTTTAATTCTCTATTGTTTCACATTAGTATACTAAATATTATATCTTTTTATTTTTTCGGTAAAAATAAACT
>WASR01000353.1:0-4826 GCA_009712615.1 Methanobacterium sp.
ATACTAAATACTAAATACTAAATACTAAATACTAAATAGTTAAAACTTTAAAAGATGTAAATTAATGAAATTAAGTAAATATAATCTTAACTTCTGTTTATTTGGTTAAATCAATTGTCCATTGTTTTATGGCATCCCAATCCCTGTAGTCATGTTTCTGCTTAGGGTCTTGGCCCATTTTTATCATTTCCTTTTCGATACTACCTTTCACTAGTTTGTATAAGAGTCCATGATCAACATCTGGATCGTAAACACTACCAAAGAGGCCTGTGGCAATGGGTTTGGTATCAAGGTACTTGGCAGCAACATTATCCAAATATTTTTCCTGTCCTTCCGCCCTATTTTTCGCCTCGTTTGCAGCGCCACAGCTCACAAACAATGCTACTTTACGGTTGGCCAGTTCTTTTCTATTTTTCTTCGGAAAATTCTGGGTGTTTTTAGTCCATTTTCCCATTTTAATTCCGCTTCCAGCCACCACGAGATCGTAGTCTTCAATTTGGATCTTCTTTTTATCGTCAGAGTTTACGAGATCCACATCCACTTTTTCTTCTTGTAGTGTGTCAGTAATCTTTTCTGAAATTTCCCTGGCTGTTCCGTATCTGCTTCCGTATATAACGAGTGCTTTCATTTATTTATTCCCCCTATTTTTTGGTTTTAGTTTCCTGATACATTTTTCCCGATAATTTTTCGAGTTTGCCCATTATCTGGAAGAGAGATAAAACCTCTTCGTTGTTCAGGTCTTTGAAGTATTCTTTGATTGATCTGGCATGATCAGCTTCCCTTTCGACCCAGTATTCATTGGCCTTTTCTGTTGGCATGAGTCGGAGTATTCTTTTATTTTTGGGAACCCTTTCTATTTTGATGAATCCCTGGGATTCCAATCGAACTGCCAGTTGTTTAACATTTTGATGTGTTATGCTCATGGCATCTGCAACTTCCTGCATTGATGGTGGTGTTTCAAAAGCTGATGAAAGGACTATTAACATGAGCCATTGTTTGGTGGTTATGTTGTCACGTTTAAATTCATGGTTTATGGTGTAGGTCCAGCGTTGTTGGATTAAAAACAGTACCACCAGAATATATTTTTCCATGTCTAACCTCTGACCATCTGCGTGTTCTCTTATGAGTTCATCTGAATTTTTCATGTGATATCTCCATTTATTTGTCTGTAAAATCCAATTGCAACCAAGATTCCCAGGATTGTCATGGTTGTGAATATGATTATCTGTCCAGGATCTACATTAACACTGTTTAACAGCATGAACACTATCATTGAAAGTATGGCTGTTCCAATTAATGATGCTTTGATAAGGAATATGGATGTGAGTATGAAACCCCATTCATTATTTTTAAGGAGTAGTACTGCCGATATTGTGGCAAATGGTACTAGAACACCGAGATCAAGTGCTTGAATCACCAGAGTTGTGTATCCTTCGAGTGCTGCTGGAGCAGTTCCTGTGATGATTGAGTCTAGGATGAGTTTAAGCCACATCATGCAAAGCATGAGTGCAATGAATATCAGGAAGGCTGCTGAGACATTGACTATTTTTTTTGATTTAAATTTCGATTTTAAACCTGTAATTTGTGTGGTTATGAGTTCTCCTATTAATGTGTACATGGATATTGAGAATATGGCTACATAGACAAGGAATAGTTGATTGTATGATGCAAGAAATGACATTGATGCGTAGGTGTATGTGAAGTAGAAGAGTGTTCCCATCCAGATCAGTCTACCCCTCAAGGAATTTCCATGTATTAAATAGAGGGATATTATGAGCAAGGGAACTGCTACAAGCAGGGTTACAATGTCTTGACCAATCATCTGTGAGATTACAGAGGTGGTGTCGTGTTTGTAAAGGTTTTTCATTAACAAGCCTGATAGGGTTGCTGTTACTGCGAGTACTGCTATTACGATTGAGTTTATGTATACTATTTTTTTGTCCATAACTTTCACCATCAATTGGTAATATATTACTTGTATTGGTAATATATTACATAATCTAATGTTTTAGTATATAAAACTTTCCCATGATATTTTGGGATAAACCAAAAAACAGGAAAATAAGTGAGAATCATCACAACAAATTCCATGAATTCTTAATAGGGTGTGAAATAAACTTTAAAGTAGAAGAAGTAGTTTCAGAGACCAATAAACAAATCTGGAATTACAAAACAATTGGGTTTAATTAAAAAACCTTAAATAAGCTAAATTCAGGATTTACAGCTTAAAATTATCAATCTATCCTATTTTTAGATAACTTGGGAGGGTTAAGAAATATGGATGAAGTAAGTGAATATTATCATGATTCAAGAATGAAAAAGATGTTCCAGCTCTTGGAAGAACCCAAAGCACTGGTTGAAATCGACATATCAGAAGCATTCATAAAAAACCTGGTACTCAAAGTAATATCAACCTATGGAACCATCACCGTAAACCAGATACATGAAATAACTGGTCTGCACGTGGACATACTTGAAGAAGTACTGAAAAAGCTCGACAAGGAGGACATGTGCGCACAAACAGGTGGAGGATTTCTCTTCCCAAGCGTAGAATTCACTATCAAAATAAAGGGACGTGAAAAGGCACTTCAAGTAATTCAGGAAAACCCATACATTGGAATAGCGCCTGTTGCCTATGATGAATACTTCACAATAATGGGGGCACAAGTTCAAGGCAGATTCCCACTTAAAATACCCCAGGCAGTTATTGAAAAGGCACTCGACGATGTTGTGGGAGTGGAAGATGGTAAAAAAACCTTAATTGCATCGGCCATAGGTGGGAAAGGATTTTTCATCTACGGTGCACCCGGAACAGGAAAAACATTTCTAACCAGTAAGATGTCTGATCTCCTGCCACCAATTCTCATACCAAAATTCATAGAAGTCAGTGGAAGCGTTATCAAACTCTACGATCCTGATTTCGATAAAAAGTGTCCAGAACAGCCTGAAGATCCAAGATGGGTTAAAGTATACTCTCCATTCGTTTTCACAGGATCAGAACTCACAACAGAAAAACTTGAAACCAACTTCAACCCAAACAAGGGTGTCTACGAAACATCTCCAATAATCAAGGCCAACGGTGGAATTTTACTGTTGGACGACCTTGGAAGACAGAAAGAAGATCACAACGCACTTTTAAACAGGATGATAGTGCCCCTCGAAAACAGGAAGGATGTGATCTACATCAAGGGTGCTCCAGTAATTGTCCACACAATGTTCATACCAGTTCTCTCAACCAACCTTGATATTAACATAGTTGATGAAGCTCACCTTAGACGTGCTCCCATGCACATACTCCTATCTGCACCATCACCAGATGAGATAGTGGAGGTTTTCAAAAGAAATCTGGATGCAATGGGAGAAGACTACGACGAATCAGTGCTTGAAAGATTTAAAAATGTTTACATACCCACATCCATGGGTGGAGAACAACTCAAACCCACCTTTGCACATGCAAGGGATGTTGCACAAATTGCACAGGCAGTGAGGATCCGAAACAACCAGGAAAAATTGGACACCACAGTGCTGGAAGAAGCACTGAACGAACACATACTCATAGCCCTACAGAGAAAATACACCCCAGATCTTTTTGAAAGAATAATAAACAAAAAAGTCGGCGGAAAATAGAATTTCAAAGGATTTTTAAACCTATTCAACCCAAGTCAAACTGTAATCATCCACAGGGTATTGATTTGGATCATTATTTTTACTTTTTTCTCCAAATTTTTATCCATGGAAAGGTTTTTATTAAAGCATTCACAATATAAAAGAGGTTAGGAATTAGCTTTTAAGGAGAAGTTTGAGATGACATGTAACGTATTAGTTGGCGGAGGTTGGGGTGATGAAGGTAAAGGTAAATGCATTACCTACCTCTGTTACAACGATAAACCAGATATCATAGCAAGAGCGGGTGTTGGACCCAATGCAGGACATTCTGTAGAATTTAACGGCGAGAAATATGGGCTACGAATGATACCATCGGGTTTTGTACACACCGGTGCAAAATTATTAATAGGAGCCGGAGTACTGGTGGATCCAGAAGTTTTCCATCATGAACTCGACTACCTGAACAAATACCAGGTTAAAAACAGAACATTTGCAGATTTCAGAAGTGCAATAATAGAACCTAAACACAAGGAACAGGACAGGGCTTCAGATTATCTATCCAAGAAAATAGGTAGTACAGGAAGTGGATGTGGACCAGCTAATTCCGACAGGGTATTGAGAACAGCAAAACTTGCTGGAGATGTTCCTGAAATGCAGGGCTACACAGCAGATGTGCCAACTGAAATTAACGAAGCACTTGACGAGGGAAAGGAAGTATTTGTGGAAGGATCACAGGGATTCGGATTATCACTTTACTACGGAACCTACCCCTATGTTACAAGTAAGGACACAACCGCAAGTACAGCAGCTGCAGATGTGGGAATAGGACCCACCAGGGTGGATGATGTGATAGTGGTATTCAAATCCTACATAACAAGGGTGGGAGAAGGACCATTTAAAACAGAAATTACACAACAGCAAGCCGAAGATATGGACATAGAAGAGTACGGTACAGTCACAGGAAGAAGGCGTCGTGTTGGAACCTTCGACATGGAACTTGCAAAGGAATCCTGCATGATAAACGGAGCTACACAGATAGCACTCACATGTGTGGACAGATTATTCCCAAACTGCGAACGTGTACAAGACTATTCACAACTATCACAGGAAGTTAAAAACTTCGTGGCAGAGATCGAAGGAGAAACAGGAGTACCTGTAACCATCATATCAACAGGACCAGACCTTGTGGACACCATCGACCTAAGGGATGAACTATTGTA
>WASR01000353.1:4836-5776 GCA_009712615.1 Methanobacterium sp.
ATTTCGCGACAATTAATGATACATCATTTTTTTATCAATTTTTTTTATTATTTATCAATTATTTTATGACTTAACTTCGAATTTTGAAGGATCTAGGGGTGGAAGTGTAACCCCAGAAACGATAGGAATATTAATATCAAAGTAATTCCGACTGCAAATATTAGGATGTAATATATTGCCGTGAATATTACAGTTGCAAAACCTGCAAGCACCATGTAACCATCATTTTCAAGGGTTCCAAGTGAAATAAAAAGGATTCCATAGGATGGGAAAAAATCTCCCATTGGTGCTATTATCGGAGTAACTAAAAGCACCGCACCGAAGGCTATCATTATGCTGTTAATCTGTTTTGCAGTATCTCCCATTACCAGGTAACAAAACCTAGGTTTGATATACCTTTCGAGGGGAACTAAAATATTTAAAATTTCCTTCAAGATGAGATCCATATTGTTTTTGGATATTTTATGATTCATGACTCTGTCAGGTATTAATACTGGCCTGTCTGATGCAATTCCTAGACTGATTAAAAATATGGCGGATCCAAATGGTATGCTCATTCCAGGCACTGATACTGGGAGTAAAAATGGTGCTGTTAATATCATACACGACATAAAAAGTCCACGATCACCTATAATGTCAAGAAAATCCTTCAATGTAATTCCTTCATCAGGAATTTTTGAGGAAATATCTTCTATGACAATGGAGAAGTGTTCCACTGTATTGGATCCATGTTTCAGAATATTAACCTCCAGTTTACATGTATACTATTTAATTTTGATTTTGAGGGGTTTGAATTTATGGTTGTTAGTAACATGCAGAAAAATATATTTACTTTAAAGTAGCAAAATATGTATTAAGTTGAATTAGGGTGAATTTGGAATCTTAAATGATTTAGGGGTATCATGTTAGAAACAAAAATTAAGGAGATATTGGATAATAA
>WASR01000353.1:5786-6043 GCA_009712615.1 Methanobacterium sp.
TTCTTATTCCGATTTATGGACGAAGAACATCAAGAATTAACTCCAGATCAATCAGCAGCACTTAGAAAATTTAAAACAGTGGATGGGAGCAAATATAAAATGGCTTTAAGATCAAATGCCGTTCCAAAATCTGTTCAAATTGATCTTAAAATCATTTATCCTCCTGATTTTTATCATCCAAACATCTACGAACTTCTGGATCTTAATGAAACAATGTTCCAGAGCTTTTACAACGATAACATGGGAAACAGTAATGT
>WASR01000127.1:0-2413 GCA_009712615.1 Methanobacterium sp.
GGGGCAGCGCGTCGCTCATCGCCGCCAGAGCGGACGGGGGCGGCCGGGGAACGATATAGAGAAGATTGTCAGGATTGTCGGACGGCAGCGGCCCCTCCATCGTGGAGCCATACGCACCGAGATCCATCAGGCTCTCGGTGCCCTGGTCGGGACCATGAAGCAGGATGATTTGGCAGCGTTTGGGATGGGGCAGGGCGCCGTCCTTGGCATTGTCATCGTTCCGCCGGCATTGCGCGTACGATCGTGTCAGAAGCAGGAAAGAGGTGTCGATCTTGCAGCTTCCCTGGTTGTTGCCGATGACCAGCAGGACATTGCCGAAGGGGTCGACGAGGGCCGCCGAATTGAAAGCATTACCCGCCTGATGGGAGGCTTTGGCGACCCGCAGCATGGGCTCCAGAAGGGGGGCGGGGTTGGTGGCCAGATCGACGTTCAGGGTCACTGCCAGCGGATAATACTGCCGCAACAGCTTCAGTTGCGGCGAATCCGGCCCCAGCGTCGCAATGTTATAGGGGGTTGGATCCTCGCCGTTGACGATCTCACGGGTGACCTCCACGCTTTGATTGAAGGTGTCCAGGGACTGCGTGTTGAGGTCCGCCGAAATGGACTGGCCGTTAAAGATGCTTGAGGACGAACCCGCAAAGGAACGCGAACCGTCGCTCAGTCCGAAATAAGAGAACTGTTGAAGAGCCAGCGGCCGGATATCGGCTGGCACCGTAAGGAACTCCTCATTCCCTGCGTAGTCGATGCCTGCGAAGGTATCGTGCGCCACGACGGCGACATTGATGCCCGATGTCAGCAATGCCCCGGTACACATGACACAGGGGTCCAATGACGTCACAATTGTCATTTCCGATGGTTTCGGGATGTCCGCGCCGTCGGCCAACCGGGCATAGTACCAACTGACCAACTGGCGCTCGCCGTGGGCTGTGGGGTCATTGATGACCTTGTCCTTCAGGACTTGGTTCCGTTCGGCGGCCCAGATCTTGCCGCTTGAATCAAGAAGGACGCCACCGACGCCGAATGTATTGGCCTCGGTTGCCTGCTCGGCCAACTGCACCGATTGGGCGGCGAAGGGTTCGGCGACGGGATCGGGACATCGTTCACACATGCCAGCCTCTATCTGTCAGGGATGATCAAAGGGGCGACGGCGCGCCTGCCGGGACAGAAGCCATCGTGATCCCATGTTTCTGAAATGGGCAGGACCGGGCCGGGCCCGACGGTTCACATTCCGTCAGGTGCACGGGCGAGCCTCGCGCTGGGATTCGGCGCACGCCGCCCGGCTCCCCGAAGGTCCTTTGACCGCCTCCGATGGGATCGGGTCCGGTCATCGGGCCCAGACAGGCGCAGACGGAACGAATCGGGGATCAGGCGGGTTCCCGATGAACCGCCGAATCGCGATGGGCCGGGCCGGCAGCCGGATCGCTTTCGGGGGGCAACGGTTTTTTCGCCGAAACCGCGTCGCCCAGATGCTCCCAGAGATATTTCCGGGTGACCGACTTGCTGTAGGAGTCGGCGGCCACGACGAGGAGCCCCACCGGACCCAGCGCGAGCCTGGCGCCGAACCCGATGACGGCATGGGCGACCCCGTTACCCAGCTGACCATCCAGCAACAGACTCGCTCCCGGCAGGAACGCTTCCCCGATCAGCTTGACCCCGTTTCCGAGGACCGTGTTTGCGTCAGCGCCCATTGGTTCCGCACTCCCGCTCTGGCTGCCAGGTCAAGGGGTCGACTTGCGATATTGCAACTATTAATAGAACTAAATTTTATGTTTCGTCAACTGGTTTTGCCCGGGCGCTGGAACGAAGCGGGACGCGGGGAACCGGAAGGCACCTGTTTTGTGTGGTCATTTTTACATCTTCGCCTTCGACATCAATATCTTGCATCAAATAACCCGTTGTGGTTGTGTAATCAGATCACTTATTTCTTAAAGATTGTATTGGTGGATCAGGGAGACCGAGCATGGGCAGATTGATCTTCGTTGCGTCCGGCGCCTTCGCGGTCGGCATAGCGGTGGCGTTCGTGTTTCACGAACCACTTCGAAACGCGGCAAGATCTCTTACAAAATCCGCCTTGCGCCGGTCAGATTATCTGAAAGAAATATACGAATCAGCGCAGGAAAATCTTGAAGATATTCGAGTAGAAATAGGTGACGATGTCGCACGTCGCAATAATATTGTGGCATAATGATTAAATCATTACGTCATTTTAACGTAAAACATCCCGCCGAATATGATTTTTGGGTCGCATTTCCCGCGATGCCGAGGAGGTCCGCGCATGTTCTCCCTGGACGGATCGCTGAGGCGCCTCTCCGAGACTCCGGGCCGGGTCCGGTGGCAGGTTGACGGACTCCGCCGCAAGTCGGTTTTGGCGCGGGAGCTGGCGGATCGGGTGGCGGCTTGCGCGGGTGTCCTT
>WASR01000127.1:2423-2766 GCA_009712615.1 Methanobacterium sp.
ACCTCACGTCCCCTCCGCCGCACGGGCGACGCCCGACAGTCTCGAGGGGATCCTGTTGCGGGCGATTCGCCCCGGGACCGGGGAAATAACCAGTGCCGCCCCGGCCCCCGTAGACCGGGTCCTGACGACACATCGCCGCCAGATCGGCACAGGAGCAGCGGTCACGATGGGCGCGGCTCTCGCGTCGGCATCCTACATCCTCTTCCTGGGACGCGCCCTCAACGGCATTTTGCGGCCGGGAATACGTCCCCCCGGATTTCCGTTGTTCGTCGGAGCCCTGCCGTCCGCGACAATCTCGCTCGCCTCGGTAGGGACTTATATTGGTCTGAAGGGGAGGAATTCA
>WASR01000127.1:2776-5964 GCA_009712615.1 Methanobacterium sp.
CCCTGGCAAACGGGATCCGGAGCAACCTGTCCGATATCGAGCGCGGTTTCGACGGCGCTGGCGATCTCCTCCATATTGCCGCGAACACCTCCGTCCTTAGCGCGGCATTCCTAATTCTGGCGCCACGGCTCATCTGGATTCCGGCGCTCGCCGTCGCGGCGATGGTCTTCCACGTACGCCAGCGCCACCTTGCGCTCCAGGATTGCCATGCACGGGCGGGCGAGGCCCGCAATTTGGCCGACCGCCGGTTGACCGAACTGGTCGAAGGGATCGCCACCGTCAAAAACTTCGGCCTCCGGCAGCGCAGTCTTTCGGCGGTGCAAGACGCCGCACGGTCCTACGAAACGGCCAGCCTCGCCGCGGCGCAGTTCGCCGCCCGCGATTCCCAATGGCTGGAATTGATCACCCTCCTCGGAATTTCCGCCGTCACGCTCGCGGCCGGGGCCAGCGTGGCGGCCGGGTCCATGAGCGCGGGCACCCATCTCAGTCTGATGATGATCGCCGGCCATCTGTTCTTTCCCTTTTCGAACCTGGGCCAGCCTTTGGACAGCGTCAACAGGGGGCTCGCGGCTTATCGCGCGCTGCGCCGGACCAGTACCTTGCCGGTCGAAATCGACGAACCCCGCTCCGCCGTCCCGCCAGGCGCGCCGGCAATTGCCATCACCCTGGACAACGTCGGGTTCCAATATCCAACCGGCTCCGCTCCGGTCCTGCGCGACCTCAACCTCAGGATACCGGCCGGAGAACTCATCGGGATTGTCGGGTCATCGGGATCGGGGAAGAGCACGCTGGCCAAGCTGCTGCTGCGCCACTACGACCCCGGCGAGGGTACCATTCAAATCGACGGAGTCGATATCCGGCTGTTCGGACATGCCGCTTTGCGCAGGCTGTTCGCGGTGGTGGATCAGCAATCATTCCTGTTTGAGGATACCGTTTCCGACAATATTTCCGTCGGCCGGGTCAGCACCGATGACGCATCAATCCAGGACGCGGCGAAATCAGCATCCATTCATGAATTCATAGCGACGTTACCAGGGGCATATCTCACCAACATCGGCACCCGCGGAAACAAGTTTTCCGATGGGCAACGCCAGCGGCTTGTTATCGCGCGGGCGCTTTTAAAACCTGCTCCGGTCCTGATTCTGGACGAAGCGACATCGAATCTCGACGCAACGACCGAGCAGACGGTGCTTTCAAATATCCGCGCCCGCCGCAGAGGGGGCACCGTGATCGTGATTGCCCACCGCCTGGCGGCCGTCAAGGACGCCGACAGGATTTTCGTGCTCGACAAAGGACGGGTCGCCGAGGCCGGAAAACACGCCGAGCTTCTTAAAGAGAGGGGCATCTACCGCTCGCTCTGGCGCAGTCAGCATGACGGCAGGCGGGCTCCGTTCCCGACATCAGATGGAGGCGTAAGATGAGCGAACCCAAGAAGGTGTTTTTTGCCCAGAATACCTGCATCAATGCGAGCTATGACGTCAACGTTCTGAGGGAGGGTTTTCGACGGGCGGGCTACGTCCTCGCCGACAGCGCCGAGGACGCCGACGAGGTCGTCTTTTCCGGCTGTGGCGCCCACCAGACCTGGGTGAACGATGCCATTAACCAGATCAACCGCATCGCCTCGGTCTCGCCCAACGCCAAGGTCACGGTGACCGGCTGTCTCGCCGGTATCGACGCCGACCGGGTCCGCCGGAGCGTGACGCATGAGGCATTGGCGTTCGCCCCGCAACAGGAGGTTCTGAAGTCGCATACCGGAATCGACTTCGACGAAATCGACAGGAACTACGATCAGGAGAGCGCGCTCGACTACGAGGGAAGCACGGAATTCAATCAACTGCGCATCCGCGTCGGTACGGAAAAAGCCGCCGTGGTCGCGGAACTGCAAAAGCTTGATCGCGAGTATGGTCTGGACCTGGAGAAATATTACCGTCAGACCACCAAAGGTTTCGTTTTCTATCAGGAAAATGAAGCGGTCGACATGATCACGGTGACCCGCAGTTGTCCTTACAAATGTTCATTTTGTGCCATCCCGCAGGGCCGCGGCGACTACACCTCGGTCCCTCTGGATGTCGTTGTGGAGAAGGTGCGCGCCTCGCTCCGCCGGGGAACCAGGCGGGTGGTCCTGCTGGGCGACGAAGTCGGAAACTACGGCTCCGATCTCCACGGGCCGAGGATCAAGGATCTGCTGGAGGCGATTCTGGCGCTCGACCCGGAGCTGCGCGTCAGTCTCCGCTACGTCGAGCCCAAACCCTTCCTCAAAAACTTCCCGATGTTCGAACGTCTGTGCGGCGAGGGACGGATCGAGCTTCTTTATCTGCCGCTGCAAAGCGGTTCGCAGAAAATTCTCATGGCTATGAACCGGGGCTACCAGCTTGACCGGATCGTTCCCCTCTATCGGCAATTGCGGGAAACGACGGATACCATTTTCTTCTGTAACTGGCTGGTGGGATTCCCGGGCGAGACGGACGAGGACTTCGGGGCGACCCGGATGCTGATGTCCGATCTCGGGCTGCAAATCAACACGGCGGTCCCCTACTCCGAACGCCCGAATACGCCAGCCCCCCACATGCCCTGTAAGATTCCCGAGAGTGTCAAGGAACAGCGCCTGATCGACCTGCGCGGGACGATTGCCGAGATGAAGCGGCGTGAATTCGACCTTCGCATGGAACCGGTTGCGCCAAACCGTCGGCAGCATGTTCTGGACCTGATCGCCGCCGCGGAATGCATTCATGTGGATGGTTTCGCCTCGGGAGCCTCGGACGTGGCAAGCGCCTGATCTCAGGCTCCCTTACCCCCGGACGGGCACCAGGGCATGCGCGCTCCGGGGGACTTTCCGAACTGGAATCGTCCGACGGGCGAAGCGACCGGCCCACCGGACCGGGGAGTGTGTCCAAATGCAGATTTGCCGCTGGGATGAGGTGGGTCTCGCGGTTCTCGCGGCGCGTCACCAGAACGCTCCCTTCGCCTGCGTTATCAATTGGGAAGCGCCGGATGCCGGTCATGGCGACGGTCGGACCGGCCCCATCCCCTGTGACACCCCGCAGCTGGTCCTCAAGGCTTATGACGTGGAGACGATGGGCGAGCCTTGCGCCCCAACGGTCGGACAGGTTGCCGACGGACTGGCCTTCTCACGGCGGTATGCGGGCGCCAGCGGGCGCGTCCTGGTCAGCTGTTATGCGGGTGGCGCC
>WASR01000035.1:0-4348 GCA_009712615.1 Methanobacterium sp.
ATACTAGGGATAATTTAATTACAAAAAATATTTGAAAAAATTTATTTTCAATAAAATATTCACAGATAATATCTTTAAATACTTGTCTTGAATTATACAATATTCAAGATATGGTTTTAAAATACAAATTTAACCTTATTTATGGAGGAAATTTTGATGGCCAACTTCAGTGTTGAAACTGCAATCATAATAAGTTTTATATTGGGACTTGCACTTCCTTTGATCCATCTTGGAGGAGTATTTTCCATTTTTGTCATGGGATTTGCAGCAACTTACCTCACCAAATCAGAGAACACCAGTGCAATGGTTGGCAGCATAGCTGCAATTGTTTTCGGAGTATTTTTCTTCTTCTTCGGATTTTTAACAGGCCCAACACTTCCCTACACACTTCCAAGTCCATTAACCTTGGGTATTCTAGTTCCATTAACTGGTCTCTTTTACCTTTTACTGGGATTAATTGTGTCAATAATCATATACGGTGCCTTCGGATTTTTGGGAGGGTACATTGCATTGAAATTTTTCAAGGAAAAACAGGAGAAAAAACCAGAATTTGAGCCTCGAAAGCCTCAAAGAACTTTGAAAAGATCCTAAATCACCCAGTATTTTATTTTTTTTAAAATTTTTATTAAAAAACCATAAAAACATTGTTTATTGTAAAATTACATAGATGATAAAAGGAATTTTGTGATTAATATGAAAGATGTGATCGTTGTTGGAACAGGTGCAGGTGGTGCCACAGTTGGAAGAGAACTGGTAAAAAGGGGTATGAATGTGACCTTCATAGAAAAGGGACCAACTGATACCGCTGGAAATGCATACAAACATTACGATAATTGTGATGTGGGTGTGGAACTCTTAAAAACTTCATGTGTCGGAGGAACCACTGTTGTAACTGCAGGAAATGCCGTTAGAACCTGCCAGGAACCATTTAAAAAACTGGGCATCGATCTGGAAGCTGAATTTAATGAAATTGAAGCAGAAATGGGGATTTCAACACTTCCAGATTCACATTTTGGTGACTGTACCAAGCTCATAATGAACACTGCTAGAGAATTAGGGTTTAAAACCCAAAAATTGCCCAAGTTCATCGATCCCCAACAATGTAAACCATGTGGAAAATGTGCATTTGGATGTCCAAGGGATGCTAAATGGACAAGCCAAGAATACATTAATGATTCTCTAGATAATGGAGCCAAACTGTTGACAGATACCAATGTCAAAGGGTTAATCATCAAAAATAATGAAGTTAAAGGCGTTAAAACAGAGAACAAAGAATTTTACGCCGACCAGGTTGTGCTGGCTGCTGGTGGAATTGAAACACCCCGAATTTTGAGGAGGAGTAATATTGAAGCTGGAAATCATCTCTTTGTAGACAGTTTCATAACTGTGGGCGGACTTTTAAAAAATATTAAGTTCGATGGCGAAGTAACTATGAACTCCCTCATTAGTTTGGATGATGTTATTTTAGCTCCACATTACTCTGAGATGCTGGTTAATAATCTGAAGACATTTAATGCCAGAAGTAGTGATATTCTGGGTATGATGGTGAAGATCGGGGATGAACCATCTGGTAAGGTTCGTGAAGATCACATCCAAAAGTTCAGCACTTCCAAGGATGTTGGTTTGCTGGCAAAGGGTGCTGCAGTTGCAGCGGCCATACTCAAGGAAGCAGGAGTTGATCCAAAAACATTGACTAGCACCATTGCAAGGGGTGCTCATCCCGGTGGAACTGCAGCAGTGGGAGAAGTTGTGGATAAAAATTTGGAAACAGAAGTTTCAGGATTGTTTGTTTCAGATGCAAGTGTATTTCCATGGGCTCCAGGTGCACCACCAGTACTCACAATAGTGGCACTAGCAAAAAGGCTTGGAAACTACATGGGATCTTGATTAAACCCAGTTAAATATTAAAATATTTTTTTATAATTTTATTTTAGAATCTATTCATGAAATCAAGTTTCCATCTAATAAAAAAATCGTCGTTAGCAAGAAAAAATAGCTTTGTTTAGGAGAATAATACAATGCCAATGGTAAAAATTGAAATTTTAGAGGGTAAAACATCAGAATACAAAAAATCTGTATTGAACGGTGTTAAAGCTGCAGTTAAAGATGCTGTGGTTGTTGATGAAATCGTCATAGTCCAGAGATTATATGAAATTTCAGCGGAAACCTGTACCATACCCTCCGATCGAAGCGAAAACTTAACCATGATCGAAATTACCCTTTACCCTGGAAGACCAGAATCAACAAAAAAGAAGCTATTTGATGAGATAGTTAAAAATTTGTCGAAAGAACCTGGAATTGAAGCCAGTGATATCATAATAGTACTTCTTGAACCTCCAATGGAAAATTGGATGTTTAAATACGAAAATTAATCAATTTAGATCCTGACTGGATCAAATTTCATTTTATTTAAACCCATGAATCTATAAAATGACTCCATAATATACGGAATTCTTTTTTACCGCAATTAAAGAGTTAATACACTGTTATAATCAGTTCAAAAATTGTCAATAAATCGGAAATAAAAATAAGAAGTACTGATCTAAAATCTCAGTGCATGTCCATGTTCAGGGTTTTGGAAAACGTGCAGACATTCTCTAAAACATGCTGAAGTCTATCAGTGTTATCTGGTATTCCTTGAAAGTTCCATCAGAATTTATAATTGGATTTACTTCTATATATGCGTCAAATTCTTCTCCCTCTGCCCTTAAAAGCTCCATTCGATACTTCTGTTTCTTCCACGTTCTTATTGCCTTATCATTGTAATTTTCAAATATTAACCTGGAATCTGATCGGAGAAAGCTTAAAAATGAGGTGTTTATGAGTCCTCCAAGGGATATTCCCAACATTGAAGCTCCAGTATCATTTATTTCTTTAATAATACAGTCTTTTCCCATGGACAGGTATCCTACTGGTGAGGAGTTGTAGAGATCCAGATATCTTTTTCTAGATTCTAAAATTTCCTTTTTGGATGTTTTTAGTTCTTCCTTTTGCATTTCCACCTCGATCTGGTGAACCTGTAGATCCTGTAACAGTTCCTTGTAATCATTTGGTATTGCTTCAATATCGTCAATTCTATTGTTCAATATTCTTTCTGCTGTTTCACGCAGTTCTTTGGATTTATATGCAGTGGTTATGGTGTCCTTTATGCCTGATCTTGTTTCGTAAACAAGTTCCTTGAAAAGCAGCTTGAATGTTGTTCCATCCTTTTTAACGAGCTCTATTTTACCTTCAAGTTGATTTGTAAGGTTATGTACTAATCTAAATCCTAATGAAGGTCCATTTTCAAAATCTACTTCATCTGGTATTCCAATTCCATTGTCACTTATGGTGAGAAGGTAATTGTTTTGGTTGTAGTGTTTAAGACTCACTGTGATTTCACCACTTTTATCTGGAAATGCGTATTTAAGGGAATTTGAAACGAGTTCGTTGATGAGTAGTCCGCATGGAATTGCGGTTTCCATATTGAATGGTACATTTTCAATGTCGAGTTTGAGTCTCACACTTGGTGGTGCTCTGTGTGAACTGAAAAGATCTGTTAATAGGCTTTTACAGTAGTCTGCAAATTTGATGGTGGATAGATCGTAGGATTGATACAGTCTTTCATGAACCTTTGCCATGGATTTTACCCTGTTCTGACTGTCTTTAAAAAGTTGTAAATCAGTTGGATCCTTTACCTGTGTTGATTGAAGTGATAACATGCTGCTGATTATCTGCATGTTGTTGTTTACCCTGTGGTGAATTTCCCTGAGCAGGGTTTCCTGTTCATTCAAAGATCTGTTCAGTATTTCATTTTTTGCAGTGAGTTCAGTGAGTTTAATACGTTCCTGTTCTGCTTTATGTCTGTTTAAAACAATTTCCACATTGGTTTTAAGTTCAC
The DNA here is from genome assembly GCA_009712615.1 of Methanobacterium sp. GTDB lineage: Archaea > Methanobacteriota > Methanobacteria > Methanobacteriales > Methanobacteriaceae > Methanobacterium_B. The sequence continues at coordinate 3,881 of WASR01000035.1, forward strand.
GTTCTTCAAATGGTTTTACAATGTATGCGTAGGGTTCTGATAGTTTTGCCCTGTTAAAAATTTCCTCGTTTCTGTAGGCTGTTAGGTAGATGACTGGAATTCCATATTGATTGTTGATCCTGTTGGCTGCTTCAATACCATCCATATCACCCTCTAACATGATGTCCATGAGAACTAAGTCTGCATGGGTTTCCATTGCCTTCTGAATTGCTTCCTCTCCAGAGGGTACCAGATCCGGCACTTCATATCCCAGATCTTCCAGTAAAAATTTAATATCTTGGCCTATGAGTTCTTCATCTTCAACAACCAATATCTTTTCGTTAGTCATTTTATCCTATTTTTATAATTTAACCCAAATTTAAGGGTTGTAATTTTTATGATACTTCGTTAAATACTCTATTTTTGTATTGTAATTCATTAAATTCTAATTTAAATTTTGTTCCATCCTTTCTGTCCAATTCCAGATCT
>WASR01000035.1:4358-5952 GCA_009712615.1 Methanobacterium sp.
ATATTTTATGAGCTGCATTCCAAAGGTTTCTGAATTTTCTGGATCTACAGTCAGTGGAATTCCAGCACCATCATCAGACACTAAGAGTGTGAACCGGTCATCCTCGTTGGAATGAAGTTCAATTGTAATTGTACCATTTTCACCTGGTTTAAATGCATATTTTAATGAATTTGAAACCAGTTCGTCTATTATGAGTCCGCAAGGTATTGCTGTTTCAATATTTAAATACACTTCTTCCACATCTATATTCATTTCAACCTTGCTGTTGTCCAGTTCATAGAAGTAGAGCAGATCTTCTGCCAGTAATTTAACGTATTCGTCTATCTTGATCTTGGCAAGATCTTCGGACTGGTACAGTTTTTCATGGAGAATTGCTATGCTCCTTACCCTGTTTTGTGTTTCTTTGAATATTTCTATCGATGCATCATCTTCTATGAATCTTGATTGGAGTCTGAGTAAGCTTGAGATAACCTGTAAATTATTTTTTACCCTGTGGTGAATTTCTGCAAGTAGCATTTCCTTTTCCTTGAGTGAAGATCTGATCTTCTCCTCAGCCACCTTCTGTTCAGTGATATCCTGTTCGGTCACAACCAGTCTTGGCGCGGCTCCTGAGTTTTCATTGATTACCTGACCCTTGGATGACAGTATTCTCACAGATCCATCTGACTTTAAAATACGGTAGTCATTTGAAAAGCTTTCATGTAATTTAATGGCGTTTTGAATGCTTTTTTCTACCATGGGCCTGTCTTCAGGGTGTATGAGTTCTATGATTGCATTGTATCCTTCGCCGAGTTTGGATGGATCTGTGCCGATGATATTGTAAAATTCTGCTGAACAGCTCATTTTATTCGAGTTTATGTCCAGTTCCCAGCTGCCTATGTGTCCAATTTTCTGTGCTTCCAAGAGCTGCCTGTGACTGTTAATCAACGCTTCTTCGGCCATTTTACGTTTAGAATGTTCAATAACTTCTTCCAATGCCCTGTTCACAGCATGTACAATTTTGGACAAGCTACCCTTTAAAACGTAGTCTGTTGCTCCGCATTTAAGGGCTTCTATTGCAAAATCTTCCCCCATTTTTCCACTCACAAAGATGAATGGAACATCTGGAACCAGTCTGTTTGCAATTTTTAACGCTGACAATCCATCGAAGTTAGGAAGGGAATGATCCGCAAGGATGATATCAGGCATGAAATGTTCTAATTCATTTAAATATTCATGTTCCTCCTCCACACGTCGTGAAATGAAATTCATACCACTTCTTTGGAGTTCTCGATCGATTAATTCGGCATCGAATGGTACATCTTCAATTATCAGTATCTTAATTTGTTCGTCCATTTTGATCTTCTCTGACGAATTTTTTTCAACATCCACAAGTTTCAACCATTATCTACTTTTTTTGTAATAACAATAAAAATATAATTAACAACTTGACTTTGTCTGAAAACTTAGGAGTTATCTGTTTTGTATTCAGTGCCCCTACTGCACCTATACTACATACTAGTAAATTATCAAATTAGGTTATATAAAGATATTCATTATTTTAAAAGATTTCTGAATTAATTGGATATTTTATAACTTGTAGATGAAAAATTAT
>WASR01000010.1 GCA_009712615.1 Methanobacterium sp.
TCAAATTCTTATGACCAGTTAGGAGTTGTATATGACAGAAATTTATGGGATATATGCCATACTGCTGCTGATATCAACATCCGTAACACTTTATATATCTTTTTACAGTTGGAATAAGCGTTTAAATCCAAATGCATATTTATTTTCTTTATTAATGGGTGCAGTATCAATTTGGTCCATTTGTGAAGCATTACAAATGGCATCTGTAGGCATAGATACTAAGATACTTTGGAGTCAGTTGAGTTATGTTGGAATCGTTTTCATAGGCCCATTTTTCCTGTTGTTTACAATGAGTTACACAGATAACAAGAAGTATCTAAATAAAAAATTTGCAGCCTTTTTGTCGATTATTCCAATCCTGATCCTGATCCTAGTTGCAACCAACCCATGGTATGGGTTGATCTGGCCAACCATAACACCAAGCTCCAACGATCCAATGTCTTTACTCATATATGGTAGAGGTATCGGATTTTATGTAAACATGATTTATACCTACATACTGCTAGTTGCAGGTGTACTGTTGCTAATCCAATCCATAATCAGAAATCCCAAGGTATTCCAAAAACAAGCCTTGATGATCCTGTTGGCGACCATGATTCCACTCTCTGCAAATGTGGTTTACTTGACTCGATACAGTCCAGTGATTGGTCTAGATCTCACACCCTTTGCATTCACAATATCTGGGGTGTTGGTAGCTTACAGTATCTTCAAATACAAGCTCCTAGATATTGTACCAATCGCCTACAATAAACTGTTCGATAAAATGGGAAGTGGTGCGTTGGTAATAGATTCAAAAAAGGGCATAGTAGATATAAACAAATCTGCAATGGAACTGCTAGACATAAAGTCAAATTTCACTGGCAAAAATGTTGAAAAAACTATAACACAGTTTAAAGAACTTTACCCGCTCGAAAACATTGCCCATGAGAGTGAAATGGAAATTGAAATTGATAAACCCCAAAAAATATGGCTTGAAATATTGGTAACGTCCCTTGAAAATAATAAACAGCATCTTGGATGGCTTATTACATTTAGCAACATTACTGTGAGGAAAAAAGCTGAAGAAGATGTCCAAAAATCTTTAGAAGAAAAGGAAATGCTTCTAAAAGAAATTCATCACCGTGTAAAGAATAATTTAATGGTTATATCAAGTCTTTTGAGTCTTCAATCTCGCTATATTAAAGATGAAGCATCTAAAAATATTTTTAAAGAATCACAGAACAGGGCCAGATCCATGGCCCTCATTCATGAACTCCTTTATCAGTCCACAGACCTTAAAAGTATAGATTTTGGAAAGTTTATCAATACATTGACAGGTGAACTCTATAGGATCTACATTTCCAATCAGAACCTTATAAAACTCAATGTGGATGTTCAATCAGTTATGGTTGATGTAAACACAGCCATACCTTTAGGACTCATTGTTAATGAGTTAGTTTCAAATTCAATGAAACATGCCTTCCCTGATGATAGAAAAGGAAATATTGAGATTAAATTTTGTTCTGAAGATGAAAATTACACTTTGATAGTTGAAGATGATGGTATAGGTTTCCCTGAAGATGTTGATTTATACAACACAAATTCACTTGGATTGAGAATTGTTAACAGTTTAACTGAACAAATTGATGGAGAGTTAATCCTGGATAAAACCAATGGAAGCAAATTTATCATTAAATTTAAGGAAGAAAATTATGAAGAATAAATTTAGATAATTAACAGGGGGAATTAAATGACAATTAGGGTTAGAAATAAAAAAACTTGGGAAAATGAAGGCGGAGAATTTGTAGAATATGTTGGTAAGGGTTCTGTGCTTGAAAATCCATACACAATTGGTTGTCGTCTAAAATTGATGGATCAATACAAATCCTATCTTACCAAGTTAAAAGACGACAGCCCTGAATGGAAACGAATAAAAGAATTGCAAGAGCTTCATGAAAATGGTGTAGATCTGAACCTTCTATGTTCCTGTTATCCAGATCCATGTCATTCAAACGTGATAAGCGATGCAATTACTGGTAAAATCAAACCAAAAAAGGATTGACAACTTATTCCATATTTTTGAAATCTTAAACCAATTACCCGAATTTATTACTGTTCCACTTTTAATTAGAAGTAACCCCCATTGATTCATATCAGTAACCATTCAGGGTTTCATTGATCTCGGTTTTCAGATCTGAATTAAAACTGGAAAAAGAAGTTATCCTGATTAAAATATCGCTTTGGTTAATATTACCCTCAAATACATCCTTTTTTGCAATATCGATTTTATTCAAGGTATTTATTGTCATGTTACGATTCTTTAATACAGCATTTAACTGCTTATTTTTTTCTTCCAGAGAGATAGTTCCAGAATTGTACTTAGATTCTATACTGTCTACTTGGGAGTTGTAAAGGGAATTCACATAATCAGTTAACACTCTGTTTTGGATGTCTATGGATTCAATAACATTTGTGTCATTTGAACCACCAATAAATTTATCGATTGTTTTGCCCGTGTAAATTGAATAATCAGGAACAACGTAGGTTATTAATGAAACTACTATTACAAATATTGCAATGACCATGATCATAAGATTCTTTGAGTTTTTTAGATTCATCAGCAAATGATTTGGTTCAAAGTATTAATTAAATGTAGTGATCCAATGTTACCAACCATCGATAAATTTATATATGGATTAGTACGATCATTATTGGGTCATAAAAAAACCATCATAAATTGTCCAGAAATAGCTATGAAGCATATAAATAATTAGTATTTCTTAGTTGTCCAAACAAAGTGTTAAGGTGATTTATTTGTATGTAGTAATCATGGGTGGGGGTCGGCTGGGCCTGAAACTGGCTAAAGAATTAATTTTTGATGGACATGATTTAACTTTAATTGAAAAGGATGAAGGGAAATGCCATTACCTATCATCAGAAATTGATGATCTAGTTTTATGTGGAAATTCCACAGATGAAACCACACTAAAAAATGCAGAAATTTCAATTGCAGATGCATTTGTGGCTGCAACAGGCAACGATGAAACCAATCTTTTAGCAGCTTTAATGGCCAGGAGGTTAGGTGCTAAAAAAATTATTGCCAGATTAAATGAACCCCAACATGAACCTATTTTTGTTTCAAACGATTTTATCACCATTATAGTACCTGAAACCATTGAAGCAGGGTACCTAGAAAAACTTGTTTTAAAACCCAAAGTAGCAGATCTATTCTTCGTGGATCATGGAAATGGGGAATTGTTAGAACTGGAAGTGAACAATTCCAAGATCATAGGAAAGACTGTGGGTGAAATCAATTCTCAAGATAATTTTTTTATTTGCGGTATGTACGATGAATCGAAAACAGAAGTAAATATTGCAAATTATAATACATTAATCACAAAAAACTGTAAATTATTAGTTTTAACAAAAAAAGGAGCTGTTGGTGAGGTTTTAGAACTATTTACTAACTAAATGTTTGGAGGAATAATCTTGTACGTTGTGATAATGGGAGCTGGTAGAGTAGGAATAAACCTTGCAAATGCCCTTATAAGGGCAGGTTTTGATGTTACAATGATTGAAAAGGATCCTGAGCTATGTGGCCATGCATCAAACGAATTAGATGCCCTTTTAATCTGTGGAAATGGGACTGACCTTAAAATTCTTGATGAAGCAAATATTTCGGATGCAGATGCTTTTGTTGCAGCCACTGGCAATGATGAGGCAAACTTACTTGCATGCATCCTTGTAAAGGAATTTAAACCCAAAAAGTTAATAGCAAGAATCAGTGATCCTGCCCATGAAGATGCTTTCCATAAGGTTGGAATAGATGCCACTGTAAGCGCGGAACTCACAGCAGCGACTTATCTTGAAAAACTCATACTTCGGCCAAAGATTGCTGATATGGTGATACTAGGTAAAGGAAATGCTGAACTTGTTGATATACCTGTCGAAAACAGAAACGTAGTTGGGAAAAAAATTGGAGATATGAGTCCTAATAAGGATTACGTCATATGTGCAATCTACAAACCTCCAAATTATGAAATAATAATGCCTGAACCCAACATCATCATTGAAGAGGGTGATAAAATTTCTATTCTAATAAAAACTCCCTCTATAAAACCAGTTGTAAAAAAATTCATAAAATAATAATCCAGATCCGTTATTAAACCAATTATCAATAATAAGGTGAATCCATGCACTCCATGAGCAAAATAAGAAGATCAGAACTTAATTCCCTCCTACATTACACAGGATACATCAGTATTCTTCTGGGTATAGTGATGTTGGTTCCAATATTGGTAGCACTTATCTATCATGAATCACATTATATTCTGCCATTCATATATTCCTCCATTGTCAGTCTGATTTTTGGAGTTGTACTGTACAAATGTTTTTCCAGCGGCATTGAAATTTCACTTAAAGTAGCAATGCTCTTTTCCACACTCATATGGCTAATAGGATCTGCTATTGCAGCCCTTCCTTTCTATTTATCGGGAGATTTAAGTTATTTAAACGGTTATTTCGAAGCCATGTCTGGTTTTACAACCACCGGATTTAGTATGTACAGTAACCTTGATACAGTATCCTACACCATGGACTTCTGGAGAGGATTCATGCAGTGGTTGGGAGGAATTGGAATAATAGTGATGGCACTCACAGTTCTGTCTTCTTCAAATGTAAGTATTATGAGACTTTACTCTGCAGAAGGAAGGGACGAAAGACTTGTTCCAAGCATAAGACATACCACAAGAATTATTCTTTACATATACCTTGCATACACCGCATTTTCCATATTATTATTTATCATTGCAGGAATGCCTATATTTGATTCTATATTCTATGCATTCACAGCCCTTTCAACGGGTGGATTTGCGATGCAAAATGCCAGTATAGGTTTTTATCATAGCATCTGGATAGAAATTGTCGCCATGATCATCATGATTATTGGTGCAACAAACTTCGCACTGCACTACACTGTGCTCAAGGGTAACTGGAGAGAATACTTCAAAGACATAGAAACACGTGTATCATGGCCTCTTCTCATAATTGGAACAATTATTGGCACACTGTTCCTCTTCAACACTTCAGTCTACGGCCATGACATTCTCATCTCATTAAGATATTCAGTTTTCCAAGTTGTGTCTGCCCTTACAACCACAGGGCTTCAAACTGCCTCACCATCCGAGATAACCTACCAATGGGAAGGTTTGGGAATATTCATTTTGACCCTTCTCATGATAGTTGGAGCAGGAGCTTGTTCAACTGGTGGGGGAATTAAGTGGATGAGAATAGGTATCCTTTTAAAAGGTATGTGGTGGGAAATTAAATCATTAATCCTCCCTGAAAGCGCAGTGATATCAAGAAAAATACACCATGTAAATGATGTCAAAGTTGATCAAAAACTACTAAAATTAACGGGTCTATTTGTGTTTAGTTATCTCGTAATTTATTTTGTAAGCGTTATAATTGTACTGTTCTATTATCCAAATGTTTCACAAACTCTGTTTGAGGTAGCATCAACACTGAGTAATGTTGGATTGGGATCAGGACTGATAACCGCCACATCACCATTTGTTGTGAAGATCGTTTTCATAATTGATTTCTGGATAGGCAGACTTGAAATATGGCCCATATTACTATTGGTTGCATTATTAATCCAGAATTCCGTTCGAAAATAAGAACGGTACCAAGTATTAGATCCCCACAAACATACCCTTTTTTTATATTTTAAGTTACTGAGGAGATTTTTATCTTCTATACTTTCCAAAAAAAAAATGAATTTAAAAATAAAATTATTGTTTGAAAGGTTTATGAGATTAATTTATGAAATCACATTTACAGGTACTTTGGATTCTCTGACAACCCTCTCTGTTGTCTGTCCCAGTAGAACTTCTTCGATTCCATGTTTACCTGATTTTCCCATGCTAACCTACTCGCAATTTTATTATTCAATGG
>WASR01000012.1 GCA_009712615.1 Methanobacterium sp.
CCTTTTATTCCAGTAAATAAACGGTAATCTAATGTTACATATGATGAATTAATATCATATAATCTAAAAAATCTAAAAATAAGATTGAATTTAGAAGCCAAAGAGTTAATATTAAAGATCAACTTAGATACGTTCCTAAAATATCTTCTCTTGCTATTATTCCAATTAAATGGGATTCTCTTGCTCTTTGGGGTTCCTTTTTTATGTATACTGGATTTTCAACAACAGGCAAACGTCCAATATCATTTTTAATCATTAACTCGGCTGCCTGTTTGATAGAACTTTGTTCAGTTACAACAATTGGTGGTGTAACCATCACTTTTTCCACCTTGATTGATCTATCAACGTTGTCTAAACCTTTTATGGCATGCCCAGACTTAATAATGTCTTTACGAGTAATTATTCCTATTAATTTATCTTTTTTAACGACAGGCAATCCTGAAAATCCTGATTCATCCATTAAAGCCCATACTTTAGACAGATGATCATCGTAATTGGCCTTGACAACTTTTTTGGTAACTACTCCAGTTATGGTTGAATCATCTGATGAAGATTCAAATCCAATCAGTTCCTTAAGTATGTCCCCCATACTAAGAATACCGACTACCCTCATGTTCTCGGTTGATTCAACAACAGGGGCTTGAACTGAATCTGATTTAATCAAATTCTTAGCTACCTCTTTGATATCCATTTCTGGTGTTGCCAGCAGTTTAGGATGTTTCATGAGGACCCTTGCTTCGATATTGGATTTTGTCGAAGAAAGGAACATGATATCCCCCCTGCTGATTATACCTTCAAGACGATTTTTCGATAAAACTGGGATAGAACGAAACCATCCATCCCTAAAAATTGATCTAACCTTTGTTGCTTGGGTGTCAACATTTACTGTAACAGGGTCAGAACTCATTATTTCTCCCACAGTCGTCAAGTTAATCACCATCCAGATCTTCTTTACACTCCTCACAAACAAATTTACCATCAAATACATCTAAATAATCCACATAATTTCCACATACCTCACATGTACCTGGCACCGAACTGTCAGAATCTGTGTAACCTTTCTGATTTTCCATCCGGGCATTTTCAACCAGAAGTTCTGTAAGTTCTGGAGAAACCATGAGAACATCTGTAGAAGTTAAAATACCGACTAAAATTCCGTTATCTATAACTGGAAGTCTTCTAATGCTCTTTTTTGCCATTAATCGAGCAGCTTGATTGAGTTCACTTCCAGGATCAATGAAAATAAGATCTTTCGTCATGATCTGGCCAATGTTAATATCACTAGCCAACAAATTTTTGGCAACAACCTTTGAAATGATGTCGCTTTCAGTAATTATCCCAAGAGGTCCTGTTTCACCTTTAATAACTAGACTTCCTATTTTAAACCTAGACATCAATACAGCAGCGTCTGCAACAGTCGTTTTAGGATCTGCTGTGATCACACTAGATGTCATGGCGTCGTGCACTGTCACTTTAGTATCCATCTCCATAAAAAACCTCCTATTTAACATTTAGAAGCTTATGAACTTGTGGTATGGTTAATACATCGATATATTTCCCTGCTACTTCTGACAATTCAAACAACTTTTGGGTACCATCCTCCCAAACTGTAATAGGACTCACCGGCTGAAGGACCATGACCAATTTTGAGGTCTTTTCTACTTCATCTGCAATCCTAGAGGCTATAGAACTTATCAGTTCTACTTCAGTTTGAGGCATCACAACTACTTTGATGTATGTATTTATCTCTTCATCTCTTAATAGTTTTATGGATTTAAGTTCTAAATCTAGGATATCAGCGTAATTCTTGGAAGCCTCATGTTCTGGTAATTTAATATCTAATGATACATAATCGAGTAAATGAGCTATTTTATTCAGTTCAGCAGGTAAAGTTCCATTTGTTTCAAGCATGGATTTGAATTCGTATTCTTCAAGAAATTTTTTAATGAAATTAGAATGTAGTAGCGGTTCTCCTCCAGTGAATGAAATAGAGTGGAAATCTGGAGTTATTATAGACTTAACTTTTGAATATAACTCATCTGTTGATATTAACTCCCCATAATGTGGATTTCGACTTTCGGGAGTGTCACAGTAACTACAATCTAGGTTGCATCCTGAAAACCTCACGAAGATTTGTCTCCGTCCGATTAGAGTTCCCTCTCCTTGAAAACTTGAAAAAACTTCGTTAATATTAGTTTTGATTTTGAAATCCCCCAGAAATCTTTATTTGGAATTTTTAGTGAAGTATGCGCCCTGTCCTATGCCTTCATTTACACAAATCTGAACGCTTGAAATTCCAGGGTTTATTTTTACTAAACTGCCGTAGAGTTCTGTGGCGAAGTACTCTGAAAGTTCTTCCGCTGATGTTGATTTTAGATCCAAAAGCATGCAATCCTCAATTGGGAGCATGTAATTTTTATCACCTATTGAAAATTCAATAGGCCCCTCAGTATTCGTAAACTTAATTTTAGGATTCTTGAGTGGGATCAGTACTCTATGATCCATTTTTTTACATAGATCCCTGACTATTCTTTTGACCTCTTTAAAATCAACAACAAAGCCAAACTCACCAGATCTATCCCCTTCTACCACCACATCTACGATGTAGGAATGGCCGTGTATGACTCCGCATGATTCATGTTCAGGAATCATGTGTGCAGCCGAAAATCTCAAATTTGCATGTATCCCATTTATTACAATTTTCATTTTAGACTCCTATTACAATATTATAATGATTAAAACACCTTTGTTTTTGTTATATCTGATTTTATTGACGAAATTTCCTGGATATATTTATCACAAGCAATTTCAGCTATTTTATCAACATCGTCCGTTCTAATATTAAGACCTGCCTCCAGCAGTGCAGCAGTTTCCACATCATCAGGGGTTCCTTTCTCAGTCAAATTCAATGCAAAGTGTATCTTCATGCTGCTTACAGAACAAGTTGCTATCGAAACTGATAGTTTGCCTCTTTTGCCGACCTTATCAAAGAATAAGTCATCCCCTTCCCTTGATGTAACCATTCCCCAATCATTTAGCAAATCTTTAACAATCAGCACTAAAATACGCTGCCGGTGGTAGCACAAATTTAGATCTGCTGGTTGTGAATCGAAGTGTTCAACTATGAAATGGAGCATATTATCTCCTTTGATCTCGATCCCAATATCTTCAAAATCAATTAAATTGTCTGGATGAATTTCCATAGGCCCCATCCAACTTACAATACTTGAATCCTTTATACCAAATGTTTTAAAAGCCCAATAAGGTTCTATTTGACTGCCATCATAACAGGTTTCATTTTCGAGTTTCAGGTGTTTCATATATTTCAATTCCTAATAGGTTAAATGTCCAATCAAGATCAGTTTAGTGAATGTTTCTATTTACTAATTTATATACAATGTATTTTATGGATATTTCATTGTATATGAAGCTCCTTATAGCCAGTATTTTGGTCAAATACTCTTTTAAATTCTGTTTCAGCTTCAATTATACACACTTCTGCTGTTGTATGGATAATGCATCCTTTCAATAAGTGTCCACCGTAGACTGTTCCATTTTCATCAGATACCGCCATATGGACATGAACACCATCGGCTGAAATGGTTCCTTCAACAGATACTATCTCAAAAAAGCCTTCAAATAATTTTTTAGTACCATTTGACATTCTTAAATGTGTCTTAGTTAAACTTCCAACCACTGTAACTATCACTCCAGAATTGAATTCGATACTTTCACTCATATTTTCCAAGCTAGTTTTTAAATCATCTCCAGGTAGCAGTCTTGAAACTATCATATTTAATAATGGTGTAAACTGTTAAATTAATCCATGAGAGCCAGACCACGAGATTTCATATATACCACCGATGATCTGTTCTTTGCTACAACAACTTATCTGCATCCCAATGACAGAATATTATCATTTTTAAGGTATATTCCTGATTTAAATGGTGACAGGTCATTAAACAGCAAGAAATATGTCAAGGTGGACTCAAAAAAAGCCTACGATTTTTTAGGAACAAACTATCCAGACTACCTATTCGACTGTGACATCACCGGTGTTCAGATGATGGGTGTTCCAAGTGATAAAATAGAAAAAATACTGCAACCCACAGAACGTCTAAACGAGATCATGGAGTCTCATGAAAGAAATCCGCTCCTTGAAAAGGTTGTTAAACTTGCAGAAACCTTTCATGACTACACAGGATTATCCTACAATAAGATGGGTGTTTCAGGTTCCATTTTACCCGGTCTTTACAAAGAAAATGCATCAGACATAGATTTTGTTATTTACGGCCTGAAAAATCATAGAATGATCATGGAATCCTTTGCAGACATCAAAGAAAATAATGGAGTATTGAAACCTGTGGGGGAAGATTACTGGCAAAAACTCTACAAAAAAAGGATTGTTGATTCTTCATTATCCTACGATGAATTCCGATGGTATGAATCTCGTAAACATAACAGAGGATTAATAGATGGAACTCTGTTCGACATTCTTCAGACAAGGGATTGGGACGAAATCTCAGGCATTTATGGACAGACCAGATACAGCCCTATGGGTGAGATAGAAATAGAATGCACAGTTTCAGATGCTATTGCTGCCTATGATAATCCTGCCGTATACAAGGTTAAAGATGTTACAGTGTTAAGTGGTCCTGAAGTTCCTATTAACGAAGTTGCTTCCTACACTCATACCTACTCTGGACAAGCTGTTGAGGGAGAATGTATTGTTGCAAAGGGTAAGCTTGAGAAGGTTATGAACGAAACAACTTCGTACAGGTTGATAGTTGGAACCACACGTGAATCTGTAGGTGAATATATCAAACTTAAAAATTTGAGAATAACTTAATTACTTGTTGATACTAATTAACATGTGTTATATTTTTAATCTATTTATATTATGAAATCGATCCAACTGGGGGAATTTGATGAAAGATACAATTAACATTGGACTTATAGGTTTCGGAACCATTGGAAGTGGTGTTGTAGAAACCTTGAATAAAAACATTGATCTCGTAGAGAATAAAGTAGGAAAAAAAGTTAAATTAAAAAAGGTTGTTGATCTGGACATAACCACAGATAGAGGAGTGGAAATATCTTCAGATGTTCTTTCCACAGATATTAATGATATTCTTGATGATCCTGAAATAGAAATAGTTATTGAACTTATTGGAGGTTATCAACCAGCACTTAAATTCATTACAAAGGCTATGGAAAATGGTAAACATGTTGTAACTGCCAATAAAGCCCTTTTAGCTAAACATTGGGATGAAATCATTTCAACTGCTAAAAATAACAATGTCCGGATATGTTTTGAAGCAAGTGTGGGTGGTGGCATACCCTTATTACAACCTCTGAATGAGGGACTTTCAGCAAACAATATTCAATCAATTTACGGTATAATTAACGGAACAGCCAATTACATCCTCACAAAAATGACTGATGAAGGATTGGAATTTGAGGATGTGCTTAAAGAGGCACAGGAAAAGGGATATGCTGAAGCTGATCCTAGTTTCGATATTGAGGGTGATGACACAGCTCAAAAACTGATTATCCTCACCATACTGAGCTTTGGTAAATATATTGAACAGAACAACTTCCATGTTGAGGGTATAACTTGCATCACACCCGAAGATATCAGTTTTGCAAAGGAAGAACTCAACTCATGCATCAAACTTTTAGCCATTGCCAAGTTAGTTGATGGGAAATTGGAAGTACGTGTCCATCCTACAATTGTGCCCCTTGACCACCTATTATCCTCTGTAAATGGTGTTTTCAATGGAGTATACTTAGTTGGAGATGTGGTCGGCCCTGTTATGATGTATGGCCCTGGTGCAGGCATGTTACCTACAGCAAGTGCAGTTGTGGGAGATTGTCTTGATATCATAGAAAATATGGAAAAACCAGTTTTATTTGGACCTAAAAATTG
>WASR01000153.1:0-3218 GCA_009712615.1 Methanobacterium sp.
GATTAAAATAAGAATAAATGACGCATAATACTTTATTTTCTTTGGAAAAAAATTGTTTTAAAACTAGTATCAGGAAACATTCTAATTAAAAAGCATCTGATCATCATTTATTTTAAAAATAATCATAACCCCATCCAACACATCTGATTCATTAACTATGGGATTAAAAGTACCTTCAATTGTTATAAAATCCCTACTATCGGATTTTATCGAAAATTTCTCTTCAATTACATCTGTAGAATTGAATCTTTCATTGATATCATTAAGATCAAGATCAGGGATCAATTTTCCAACGGGAGTTCCAATGAATCCATCATTAGATGTTCCAGCAAACTTCTCTGCAACAGGATTCATGAATATGATCCTTCCTTTAAGATCTGTTGCAATAGCTCCATCACTAACTGTTTTGAGGGCAGATTCTAGAAGTTTATAATGACCCTTGCTATTGTAGCTTTCAGACACACCTTTATTTTGGTACAGGATTATATCTATGGCCGTGTAAAGTTCATTTTCTTCAAATGGCTTATGAAGAAATTCAAATGGTTCTTTAACTATAAAAGCAGCAGGATGTGTTGATTTAACGCGTTCAATTGTATTTTTATCTGAATAAGAAGTAAGATAAATTATTGGAATTCCAAACTTTGATTCAATGATGTGAGCAGCATCTATTCCATCCAATTTTCCTTCAAGTTTGATATCCATTATTACTAGATCTGGCTTTTTCTCTTCACTGAATTTTACAGCATCTTCACCAGTGGTAACAATGGCTAATACATTGTATTCTGCTTTTTCTAGACTATTTTTTATGTCCTTTGCAGTAATCCCTTCATCTTCAACAACCAGAATATCTGCGGGTGTCATGTAAGATACCTCCAGTATCTAATGGTTTTTTTGTGTGAATACTAGGATAAATCCATTAATATGACCATCATTATCAGTGATAGATTTTAAATCGCATCTAACTGGTATCTCTTGTCCATCAAATATTATAAAATGCTCATTTTGTTGTAGTTGTTCCTTCATCTGTGCTATATCAAAAGATTCAAAGGTTTTAAGGGGCTCAAAAACATCATGAACTTTCTTGCCAGCCGCATTATCCAGTTTACAACCAGTTAAGCTTTCAGCTAAAGAATTCATAAGTTTAACTGAACCATCCAAATTTATGGCAATTACAGCTTCATTGTAGTGTTTAAGCATTGCAGACAGCAAATTATCATGATTCTTTTCCATTTTATGCCTGTAAAGAGTGGTATCTATTGCTAAACGCAATTCACTTTCCTCAAAGGGTTTTTTTATCAGACCAGTCTCATCTTTCATTATGAATCCAGAATGTTCTGTTGCTTTAGCTCGAGCAAGTGTATATTCATCAGAATATGCAGTCAAATATATGACCGGAATATCGTATTTTAGTTTTATCTGTCCAGCAGCTTCAATTCCATCCATTTTACCTTTTAATTTGATATCCATTAAAACAAGGTCCGGATGAAGTTTTCCTGCTCTTTCTATGGCTTCCCTTCCTGATGCTACCATATCAATCACATTGTACCCTGAACACTCTAGACCACTCTTAATATCTTCTGCTGTTATCCTTTCATCCTCTACCACCAGTATATTAGGCCCCATCATATCCCCCTAATTAGCTAACTAAAAACTAGTTAGTTTAACGTTCAATAAGTATCTTGTTAATTGAATCTAAAACTGCTTCAACACTCGCCATTACCACATCATCTGTTGTTGATCTTCCAGTTGCTTTGTTACCATTTTTATCCCCCATAATAACAAATACTTCTGCAAGAGCATTAGTTCCACCAGTTATTGCATCAATATTATATTCCTTAAGTTCGATGTCTGCTGTTTCTCCCACTAAACTTTGTATGGCATTTATAGCAGCGTCTACTGGGCCTACACCTGTTTTTGCAGCAGTTTTAACTTCACCGTTTATGTCAAGCTTTACTGTAGCTGTTGGCATCACATTGTCACCAGTCATTACTGAAAAACCTTCAAGTTTGACAATTTCTTTATGTGCTTTTCCAAGTACAGTCTCAGACATTGCCTTTAGATCAGCGTCAGTTACACATTTTCCCTTATCTCCAAGCTTTTTAACTTGATTAAAAACTTTTGTGAACTGATCTTCATTAAGCTCAATGCCGTATTCATCCAGCTTGGCCCTTATAGCGTTTGCACCCGTGTGTTTCCCAAGAACTATTCTCCGAGTATGTCCAACCATTTCTGGAGTTATTGGCTCATATGTTTCTGCTTTCTGAAGAACTCCATGAACATGGATCCCTGCCTCGTGTGCAAATGCATTCTCCCCAATTATTGCCTTGTTTGGAGGCATTTTTATACCAGTTATCCTTGATACGAATTCAGATGTATCAACTAAGAGCCGCGTATCTATGGATGTTTTAATATGATATTGGGATGTTAATGCCATTACAACCTCTTCTAAAGACGCGTTTCCTGCCCTTTCTCCTAATCCATTGATGGTTGAATGTACTTGGCTGGCACCTGCTTCTACTGCACTCAGTGAATTTGCTACCGCCAGTCCAAAATCATCATGACAATGCACACTGATAGGAGTTTTCAGTATTTTTTTCAGTTCAGTAATTAAATAATTCATTGAAGAAGGAATCATTACCCCCACTGTATCTGGTACATTTATGAAGTCTGCACCAGCATCCTCTACAGCTAGATATACTTCCTTAAGATAATCGAATTCAGTTCGTGTAGCATCCTCTGCCGAAAATTCAGCAGTTATACCATGATCTTTGATGTATTCAACACCCTCAACAGACTTATTTAAAATTTCTTCTCGGTCCATTTTTAACTTGTACTCACGATGTAATGGTGATGTCCCAATAAACGTATGAATATAATCCACACCGCAATCTATTGCTGCATCTAAATCAACACGTAAAGGTCTTGCCAATCCACAAATTTGTGAGTTAAGTTCAAGTTTTAAAATTTCTTTTGTAGCTCTAATTTCACCCTCTGAAGCAGCTGGAAATCCAACTTCCATGGTGTTAACACCTAAATTATCTAACTTTTTAGCGATTCTTATTTTTTCATCTACAGTTAGGGCTACTCCGGGTGTTTGTTCTCCATCCCTTAGGGTAGTGTCCAGAATTTTAACGGTATCTGGAAGATTCATAGTCTGTTTGACTGTTTCTATGTACATTGAAAGACCTCTTTTGGTTCGACTTTTTATATTAATATGT
>WASR01000153.1:3228-5912 GCA_009712615.1 Methanobacterium sp.
TTAATATGTTACCTTAAACTATAAAAAAAAGTTGTTGTTGAATAATTTTTATAATGCAGTGCCCATTATCAGACTCAAGAAATTTCTCAAACCTGGGGCCAATCCTAAGATAAATATTGCCAACTTCAACATGTTTGCAATTGTTTTATCTTCGATATAACTATCTATAACATATAATGCTGCCAGTATAACAGCTATTTTTAATGGGAACATCACAGCAGCAGTTCCTACCAGCCCAGTTAGTGCACTTGGAAGCACATGCTGTTCACTGTACCCATAGAAGTCCACTGCTACATAAGTTGAAGATGCATCGAAAAGGTGGGCCATTAAGACTGTTAAATTGATCTTATTGCTGAGTAAAGACCATTTATTTCGCAGCAACACAAATATTGAGGATATTAAAGCCCAAACCCCCAGGACTTGAAGCATTGCCACTACGTTAACTGGTCCTAAGAAGATTATGTTGGGTATGCAAATCACTGCCCCCACACCAAATATTATGTATCTGTAATCAATCTGAGTTTTTTTCTCGATAAAGTAAGCAGATATCACCGTTGCTATGGCTATGAAACCTGTTAATAGATATATTCCTGGTGTTACAAGTATATAGGTGAGTGGATAAATGTTGTTATCAACAAGGGCACGTGCCCCTGAACCGAAAAATATGAAGGGAGTGAGTGGTATTATCAGATCCGCTGGATCCTTCTCCATATATTTGAACATCTTTATGATCAGAAGAATTGAAACACCCAATATTAATCCAAAAACAACTGTGTTAAGTGTAGTGTAACCAGGGTGTAAATATATGAAGTTTTCCCGGATATACTGCATGATTTGAGGTATCATGGTTCTAATATGTATCTTTATGCTATAAAATTTTGTATAAACTGTTAATAATCAAGGTTCATCCAATTTTTTTAATCTTTTTGTTTATCACTTCTTTTAAAATGAGGGGTAGTGGTGTCCTATCTCCATATACAGTGGTTTTTCCGGTTAATATCGCATCAATAATGGACTCATATGAAAAATCAGCTTCAAATTCTGTTACACAACTTCCTATTGCACCTATGAAATGAGCATCACTTGAACCTATTTCTGGAAGGTTTCGACGTTCAGCAAGATTTTTTGCCTTCCAATTGGAATATCCAAATATGTACCGTGAGTTTAAGGTTTCAATTGCATCTATATCTAGTTCTTTAACATTATCACATAACCCATCTCTATAACTGACAAATGGGTGGGCTGCTACTGCAATACCTCCCAATGAACGGATTTTTTCAACGGTGTCCTCTGGAGATAAGCCATTTTCAACATCTTCTTTGATTCCAAGCGCCACAATATGGCCCTTGCTCGAACTTACTTCAACAGCAGGGACAACAACAAAGTCGTCAAAATCCTTGGCCTCCTCAATGGTAGCGAGGGATCCTTTGATGGTGTTATGATCTGCCACTGCAATGGCATCTAATCCAATTTTTTTTGCCCTTTTGATAATATCCCTAGGAGAAGCTGTAGAATCGCTTGAATATGTGCTGTGTATGTGGGGGTCAAGTATCATGTTTAAACCTTTTTTTTATAAAGCCGTAATATTATTTTTTAATAATTGATTTAATTAGACCCACAGGACCTGTCATCATCACATCACCTGCAGGGGCTGCGTTGTGAACCTTTAAATCAGTTTGTTTCAACAATTCTCTCAAGGGCCCCGTAGCAACAATGCACTCACATTTACTCATTGGGCCTGTAACCCATGCCCCATGACCACCATCATCATGAACTTCTTCATGTGTGATTGTACCCTTTTCAAGTTTTAAAACTAAATTTTTCAGTTTTGCAGGTGTAAGGGCCCTTGTGTGATGCTCAAAAACGCCGATTATTTTTCCTTCTTCACAGGCAGCCGCCAGTGTATGGCCATTTCCGATATCCATGACAATGTAACTTTCAAGACCCTTCACATAATCATCACAAGTAGCACCGCACACTGATGCAAATTTAGAGTCCATCATAGCAGGTTTGTAATCTTTTAGAGATTTTAATACTGCATTCATTCGTGAAAAGTATTCTGGAACATCACCATGATAGGCAAACTCCTCAGGACGTCTGGGAACATTCAGTTTTTCTTTGATCTTCATGAATCGGAAGTTTCTGTCTCCCATTCCAGACATATATCCATGATCCTGAACTGCAATTCCCAATTCATCAAAGTCCATTTCCACATCAAACTTTGAGAATGCTTCTTCAATTGCATCTAAATCTATATCTTTCAGTTCAATAGAGCCCAGTTCAGGGTGTTTTTCACTATCAGGTATTATGGTTATTCCAAATTCTTTCACCCTATCTAGATCGTCCCGTACAGTTTTTGCGGCACTTTCTGTCATTATTACCTTGTATCCACGATCCAAGTGATTTTTTATGGCCTTGTTAATTGGGCCCCCGCCCATTGTACTTCCTTTAATAAAAATATCGTTGTGATGTTTTCTTATTTTCTCTGCTATTATCCTGGTTGGCGAAGGCATAACCATTTTAAAAGAATTTTCTATGGTATCTTCGGAGTCGTACAACATTATATCCTGGGTGCCTACACCTATATCCACTGCCAATATCTTCATGCTCCTATACTTTGTTACAGATCATATATTAAATTATCAAAATATCTATGTACAAATATGTACAACAAAGGTTTAAGT
>WASR01000257.1 GCA_009712615.1 Methanobacterium sp.
CTATTGTTGATAATAAGTTCATTAATTAGTATTTTTTTGTCTTGGAGTGCTTGGAAAAGGCGAAAAGTGAATGGTGCCCTTTATCTTTGTTTACTTTTCATATTTGTGACTGAATGGTCACTTACAAGCGCGTTGGAAATTTCCTCAACAGACATCATGATGAAGATCATCTACGCAAAACTCAGTTACATAGGAATGTTATTGATACCTCCACTCTGGTTTCTGTTCACATTAGATTACACCCAGAACCAGGAGGTAATAAAAAGACCCAGAGTAATTATATTATTCTTAATTCCACTGTTCATCATTTATTTGGCCATGACCAATGAATTGCATGGCCTCATATGGCCAACAATAACTCCCCTTTACACCAGTCAAGGGCTGTTTCTAATTTACCAACATGGTCCTGCTGCAATTTTCTCAACGATATACTCATTCATACTCATACTGGCAGGTCTGGTAATGGTTGGACAAAATTTATTTAAAACCTCCCATTTATACCAAAAACAGGCCATGCTAATATTTTTAGCAGCTTTAATCCCTTTATTAAGTAATTCCATTTATGCAGCAGATCTATATCCATTCTATTTTGATCCTACACCCCTCGCCATAACAATATCAGGTATACTCATTGTATGGAGTATTTTCTGGTACAAACTCCTAGATATAATGCCCCCAGCTTACAAGGGGCTTTTTGAAAGTATGAAAAATGGAGTTGTAGTTTTAGATACCTATGAAAGAATAATGGACCTCAACCCATCTGCTGAAAAACTGCTGGGTTTAGATAAGTACTGCATAGGCCAAGAAGCCAGAGATAAAATTGAAATATGGGATAAAATAGCACCAAATGGAAGAAATGACGGCTCTACAGATTTAAAACTGAATAACTCCAAAAATATATGGATAGAAGTTCAATTCACCCCGGTGTATAGCAGTGGTTTATTTTCGGGTTGGATATACATCTTTGAAGATATCACCAAGAGAAAAAATGTAGAGAACAGAATAGCCAAATCTGAGAAGAAGTACAGAGAACTGGCCGACTTACTTCCCCAGACAGTATTTGAAACAGATGTAAATGCCAAGTTAACCTTCATGAACGTTTATGGATATGAAATGTTTGGTTACTCCCATAAACACGTTGCAGAAGGCCTTAATATACTGGAACTGATAATAGAAGAAGAAAGGTCCATATCCAAGGAAAAAATAACCGAAGTTCTCAAGGGAAATGGTTCTGGTGATGAATACACTGCAAAGAAATGGGATGGAACCCTCTTTCCAATTATCATCCATTCAAACCCAATCATCAACAGGGGAATATTTGAGGGATTCAGGGGAATCATCATAGATATTTCAGATATCAAAGATGCTGAAGAAAAAATAATGGAGTCACTCAAGGAAAAGGAAGTTCTGCTTCAAGAAATCCATCACCGTGTGAAAAATAATATGCAGATAATCTCAAGCCTCCTATCACTTCAGGCCAACCATACAGATAATGAAGAAACTCTGGAGATCCTCAAAGAAAGCAGGGGTCGTGTTAAATCCATGGCCATGATACATGAAAAACTCTACCACGGCCAAAACATTGGCAAACTAAACATGGCAGAATATTTAAACAACTTGGTAAATGATATAGTCAGATTTTACTCAAAACCTTCATCAGTCGTAGATATAAATGTGGATGTTGAAAACATCAAACTAAATATTGACACTGCAATACCAATGGGCCTTATGGTGAACGAAATTGTATCAAACTCCGTAAAATATGCATTTCCAAATAAAAATGGATTAATAACTCTTAAACTTAAATATTTAGATGATAAATATTTATTATACGTATCAGATAATGGAATAGGTTGTTCAGAAGATTTGCATATCCAAGACTCGCCCACTCTTGGTTTAAAACTTGTTAAGAGTTTGGCAATACAACTCGAAGGTGAACTCGAAATAAAATCAAACAATGGAACCTCATTTATTTTAAAATTTAAAGAACTCAAATACAATGAAAGATTATAAAAAGACGATAAAACAATACTAACCCACAAAAGCATAAATATTCACTGCTCAAAACCAAAAAAGTTCCATTCGTAGGATATCTAAAAATTTACGTAATTTAAGCAGGTTGGGATAGTTTTAAACTTTTTATCTGGTTTGAATTTATGATGGAATACCTGTATTTATTACCAACACCCATCTGCACAAGGTTTAAATAACAGTAGCGTGAATTAGTTATATCTATAATTTTTATTGTTTACAAAATAGTTTACATACTTTTATTCTTGTTTACACCTTTGTTTAAATTGTTCTTGTAAAAACAAGTCATTATACCTATTTCATTGATTTTTACCACAAGTATTACTACTTAAAATCAACGAGGTGACCAAATGAAGGTAGCGTTAATAAATCCAGCCCAACTGGATTCAAAATATAAATTCATGGGTGTGATAGCACCCCCATTAGGATTAGCATACATGGCTGCAGTTCTGGAAGAAAATGGTGTGGAAGTTATTATCATTGATGCCTGTGCACTCGAGATGGATCTTGAATCTGTTGGTAGGCAGCTCATGGAATTCTCTCCAGATATCATTGCACTCACAGCACTGACACCAACAATAGGAAAGGCACTTGAAACAGCAGAATACTCAAAAAGTGTCTGTAAAGACTCTTTAATAGTGATGGGAGGTTATCATCCTAGCTTCAACTACAAGGAAATTTTGAATTATGACTTTGTGGATGTGGTTACCATTGGCGAGGGAGAGGAGACACTCCTTGATCTTACACGCACATTGGAACATGACCTGCCATTATCATCTGTTAATGGAATAGCATTTGGTGATGTTGTAACCCCTCCAAGACAGCTAATAATGGATCTTGACAGTTTACCATTTCCAGCGAGACATCTTCTCCCAATGGAGAGTTACAAACTTCTGAACATGGACACTAAAATGTCAACCATGATAACCAGCCGTGGTTGTCCAATGCAATGTTCCTTCTGTTCATCTGCAGCCCTGCATGGATCCAAACTCCGCATGAGATCCGTGGAAAAGATTTTAGATGAAATGGAGTACCTTGTAAATGAAATGGGAATTGAAACCATCGCATTCATGGATGATACATTTACAATCAGTAAAAAACGTGTGATCGAACTCTGTGAAGGTATCGAAGAGAGAAATATTGATGTGATGTGGGGATGTACATCACGTGTTGATTCCTTAAACAAGGAACTTTTAAGGAGAATGAAGCGTGCAGGATGTATCACAGTATTTATGGGAGTTGAATCTGCAGATCAGCAGATGCTTGACAATGTGAACAAGCAAACCACCATAGAACGGATCAAAGATGCCTTTGAAGTATCTCGTCAGGAAAAAATCAGGACCATAGCATCAGTAGTTCTTGGAATGCCCGGTGATACCCAAGAGAGTATAAAAAATACAATAAATTTTGTGAAGGACCTCAATCCTTCATACGCCATATTTTCACTTGCCACACCATATCCAGGCACTCGTTTCTACCAGCAAACCCTTGAAAAGGACCTCATCAAGGTTAAGGACTGGTCCAAGTACACATTGATCTCCCCAATATTAGAAACAGTTGATTGTTCCTTGGATGAACTCAAGAAATTACAGGCATCTGCATTCAAGAAGTTCTATCTAAGACCAATGTACCTATTAAGACAAATAATCATGGACGGCCCCATACTTGTTAAAACCATTTCTGGTGTGATAAGAAACATCATGTTCAATGCAAAGAAGAACGATGATGTTCCAATGAAATTTCAAAAAAGAATGGTGGATCTGGATTAAACCAGTACATCTCCACCATACAGCCTATTTTTTTATCCACTACCAATCGCACTAATTTCCCTTAATTTGCTCACAATTTCATTTAATGCATCTGCAATTGCTTCTACATCATCCATGGTGTTGAAACGGCCGAAGCTTATTCTGAGTGATCCATGAGCCCTTTCAGGATCACCCCCTATTCCAAGGATAACATGACTTGCTTGAAGGGAGCGGCTGAAGCAGGCTGATCCAGTGCTCACTGCAAATCCCCTCATATCCAAGTGGAGCGTGATTGATTCACCCTCAACAAAGTCAAAAGTTATGTTGGCATTTTGAGGGATTCTTTCTGTAGGGTGTCCATTCAATATGGTGTTTGGTATTTCATTTAACACCCTTTGCATGAGATGATCCCTCATTTGAATGAATTTATCATTCTCCTCACTACTTGTGAGTTCAACAGCCTTTTTAAAACCGACTGCGCCAGGTATATTTTCTAATCCACCCCTCTTGTTGAATTCTTGGAAACCTCCATCCAGGTATTTGTTAAATGGTGTGCCTTTTTTGATGTAAAGGGCTCCGATTCCATTTGGTCCGTGGAGGGTGTGTGCAGATATGGTTACCATGTCAGCTTCTATCTTACCAAGGTCCAGGGGCAGTTTGGTAAATGTGTGGGTTGCATCTGTATGGAACGTCACATCAGCATCACCACATATTTCAGCTATGGTTTTTATATCTTGGATGGTACCTATTTCCTGGTTTGCGTGCTGTACAGATACTAAAAATGTTTCGGGTTTTATAAGTTCCTTGATTGATTCTGGATCAACCAGGCCGTGCTCATCCACATCAACATAGCTCACCTCAAATCCCTGCTTTTCTAGGAATTTGACGCTGTTTAAAACTGGGAAATCTTCGATTTTAGATACAATCATATGATTTCCATTTTTTTTCCTCTGTGCAATTGCAGCACCTTTTATGGCAGTGTTGCTTGATTCTGAACTTCCAGATGTGAATATGAGATCTCCGTTTTCAGCACCCATGTAACTTGCCAAGTATTCCCTGCTATCTTCTAAAGCCTCACGGGCTTCTATGCCCATGGAGTATCCTGTTTCACTTGTCGGAATAGCATATTTTTCGAAGAAATATGGTTGCATGGCTTCTAAAACTTTTTCATCCATCCTTGTAATTGATGAATTATCCAGGTACCTATACTTAACTTCCATAACACCTTTCCCTCCTGTTTTTCAAATATTAGTCTGTACAAAAAAAATTTAGTTTTGTTCCCAGTGTACTGATTCATATGAACAGTGTTATCTTCGAGTTCCTTGCTTCCTGTACGTAGGTTCCAACAGCCCCATATTCATCTATCAGCTCTTCATTAAGGTCTTCCTTTGAAATTCCCATTATTTCCATGGTCATTTCGCAGGCAATTACCTTTCCCCCAAGTTCTTTAAAATCTTTTATTAGGCGTTCAAGGGAAGCTACATTGGCCTTTTTCATCCTGCCCTTGATCATCCATTTACCCAGTCCAAGGAAGTGCATCTTGGATAGGGGTCCTTTATCCAATCCTCCCTTTTGAAGTCTTTGTAAACCCCAAAAGGTGAAAAATAATGATGCATCCATTCCCATGGATAGGGCTCCGTTTGATACTATGAGTGCGCTGTAAATTTTGTCCATATCTCCACTGTGCACAATTATTGTTGATTTATCGACCTTACTGGTTTCTTCAACCATAAAATCACCTATTTGCGAATTTTAATTTTCCAGACCCCGTTCGTTTCTTGGATGTCCACGATTTCTGAACCCAGTGCCTCGACCGCCATGGGAATTTCCTTCTTAGATGCTGGATGGGTTCCCTCCACCTCTATAATTTCCCCTTGGGAAGCATTTCTGATGGCTTTTCTCATTTCCACCAGAGGAACAGGACATGTTTCTCCTTTAACATCTATTTTTACTTCGGCCATTTGATCACCCCATATTTTTTGCCTAAACTCACCAAGCTTTGTACTAATATTTGTTGTTGAAACCACTTGAAATTTCTGATATTCTGAGTTTTCAAATTTTTTATCACCTCTAAATGCACATTAAAAATATATAAC
>WASR01000034.1:0-1635 GCA_009712615.1 Methanobacterium sp.
TAGGTGCATCTGCCAAGATTATAGCTGGATGATTAACCAGTGCCCTTGCAATTGCTACACGCTGTCTTTCTCCACCAGATAATTTTGTTGGTTTTTGATCAACCTTAGTCTCAAGGTTAACAGATTTTAACAGTTTCAGGGCCCTTTCTTCCATCTTTTTATCTTCGATATCTGTTTCCAGTAGGGGTATCTGAACATTTTCAAGCACAGTTAAATTGGGGATCAGGTTGTGGAGCTGGAACACAAATCCAATTTCCTTGGATCTGAATTCGCTCAGATCACTGTTGTCCATCAAATTTACTCCAGCTACGTTGATTTGACCTTCATCTGCTTTATCAAGACCGCCTATCATGTTTAACAGTGTTGATTTTCCAGATCCAGATGGGCCAATTATGGATACAGATTCGCCCTGCTTTATTTCCAGGTCAATTCCATTTAGTGCGACTATTGATCCGTTTTCATATTCTTTTTTCAGATTTTTAATGTCAATTATAGTATCATTCATTTCGGATCGGTTCAGTAGGGGTTAATCTGCTTGCTCTGTATGCAGGGTAAATACCTCCAAGTATTCCAAGTAGTAAAGCCACACCTATGCCTTTGAGGAACAGGAATATTGAGAATGCAGGCATGATTCCCCTCAGCACATTTGTTACACTCAGAAGTTCCACAATTCCAACTCCAATAACCAAACCGACAAAAACGGCTATTAATGATAAAAATACGGATTCTCCCATTATCATGGCAATTATCCTTTTCTGTGTCCATCCCACGGCTCTTAAAACACCAATTTCTCTGGTTCTTTCTGCAACAGCTTTTAGCATGGTTATGATTACAATTATCCCGCCCACTAAAATAGCGAGTAGTGATACTGCCCATGAACCTGAATTTATCACGTCCAAACCATTGTTCATCCTGTCCATTCCAGATAGTGATGTGGATGTTGTTAATTCATTGGGATAGTTATTTTGGATTTTGGTTGCAAGACTTGTTGCATCTGTGCCGTTACTTGCCTTAACTATGATGAGTGACACCTCTCCAGTTTTATTGGTTAAATTTTGGAGGCTGTCTAATGACATAGCAATTCCCCTATCATCCATGAAGTTACCTGTTTCATATATCCCTGTAATTTCAAAGGTTTTGTTTGAGATGCTGATGTTGTCTCCGACTGTCTTGTTCATTTCCTGTGCTGCTGTTTTACCGATTATAACTTCATCGTTGTTTGAGTAAACAGAGCCGTTGGTTATAACGATATCGTCCATGCTTATGGAACTGCTGTCAATTCCTATTATGGACGTCATAGATCTGAAATCTGAAGGTCCCGAAGTTGAATTTGTTGTTGTGTTGGTGCTGTTACTCAGATCCACCGAGGTTCTAAGTACACCCACAGCACTTCCAACACCCGTGATCTTACTTATTTCAGTCACCTTGGTTTGGTTTATTACCTGATCACCACCCATACCGCCTGGAGGTCCTCCTCCATTGTTTGGTCCGGTTGCAGCAATAACTGAAAAATCACCCGCACCTGCTGTTAAAGCATTTTCTGTTGATTTAGAAAGGTTGTCCGTGACCATTCCTAGCCCTACCACTGCAGCTACTCCAATGGCAATACCAATAATGGCCAATAAACTCCTTGAC
>WASR01000034.1:1698-5835 GCA_009712615.1 Methanobacterium sp.
GTAATTATACCAACATTCTACACAAGATTATTCCCAGTTACACCCAAATCATTCCCAAATTTGTTTCATCATGAGATCTGCCCTGGAGTTTTATGGAGAATGATTGCTAAGTTTATCATGTTGTAAAAAAAGGATATGCCACTATTGATCAAAATTTTCTGTTGGGAATATGATCAAAAAAAAGAGTTAAAAAAAAAGAGTTTATGTAAACCTACAGTTTGAAAGTTTTTATGTAGGCAGTTGAAAGTCCGTTTCCAGTGTTATCTTTTAGGCTGTTGGAGTGAATTATCAATTTGTAAGTTACGCCTTTTTTAAGAGGAGTTTTTGAATTTATGTAAATGTGGGTACTGTCCCTACTGGTTTTGAAGCTTATCAATTTTTTAGGTTTTGAGGCTTGTTTGAGTTCGATCCACGTGCTGTTGAAATTCTTAATTGATTTGTTTAAATACAAGGTCATTAAGCCATAGTTTAGTGAGCTTCTCTTTAATTGAGTGTTAAATTTTAAAACCTTTAGAACAGGTTCTATCGTTATGGTGCTGTTTAGAGTTTGATTGTCTGTTGTGGACGTTAAAGTGGCTTTTCCCAATTTAGTTGCACTGTAAATTGCTACTGCTTCTCCATTTGCTGATTTAGTTTTTGCATAATTTCCTTCAAACTTACCTATGTTGGTTACAAAAAAGCTTATTGTACCGTTTGGAATATAACCAAGTTTTGAATTGAATGATTTAAGAGTTTTACCATCATATATGTTGTTGAAACTGGTTTTAACAGTTAATTTAGAACCTTGAATTGTTCGTTGTGTTTTTGCTGTGATTGTCATGTAGATCCAGTTTGGATATTTCACTTTTCCTGAAACAAGTTTGTTAAATATAGGATGATTTGAACCCCACCAATTTTGACCTGCATTCACAGTTACCATGTAGTTATCATTTTTAATTCCAACGGGACAGATTAATCTGTTGTAGTTAACATCAATATCTGGAAGGGTTGTAACTTGAATAGAACCTACAATAATTGGTTTGGATGCACTTAAAGTCTTAACAGCACTTGAACTTGTTGAACCACTGTTCTCAAGCACGATTCCGCATGAATTAGGAATGTTACTTGTAATAACATTTGAAACAACTTTACAGTCATCAGAATTTTTAAATAATATTCCTGTAGGGGCATTTAAAAGCGTATTCTGGTAGAATGTGTTACATTCCGAGTTTAAACTGTATATATTGTTGCTATCGCAATCTGAAATTGTGTTGTTGAATATGGAATTGTGGAATGAAAGTTCCAGTTGAATACCCTGTAAACATTTTGAAATGTTGTTGTAACCAACAAAATTTCTCAGATCTTCTGTTCCGAAACAATTAAGCAGGTGTATTCCATCTTCACCCATTATTGATATGGTGTTGTTCATTACAGAATTATTTAATGATGAAACCAAACTCACTCCCGAAAACATGGTGCCTATAACATTATTTTTTATCAGATTATTGTCTGATTCCACAACTTGAATCCCACCACCCGAGATACCAGATCCAGTAATTTTGTTACCTAGCACCTTGTTAGAATTTGATTCTTGAAGTTCCAGACCACTCA
Source organism: Methanobacterium sp. (assembly GCA_009712615.1). Taxonomy (GTDB): domain Archaea; phylum Methanobacteriota; class Methanobacteria; order Methanobacteriales; family Methanobacteriaceae; genus Methanobacterium_B. Next base: position 3,289 of record WASR01000034.1, read on the forward strand.
TGGTGCCGATGGTTTTCATATAATTCGATGAAATCAAATTGTTATGAGAGTCTATGGTATGAATTAAAGTCGTGACTGTGGGATTATTTACCGTTGCCTTAAAATTGTTGTGGGTTATATTCGAATTCGAACAGCTGTCCATGAGTAAATAGTCAGATCCTCGGATATTTGTGATGTTGTTGTTGTAGATTTGGATGTACGACGATCTCAACATGAGAATTGATTCAACAAGCTGACTGAAACTGTTCCCATTAACTGTAATATTTTTCGAGTCTGTAATGTCTATTCCATCCTTCCCCTCTTTGAAACTATTATATGAAACTGTGCTGCTCTCGGAATTTTGGATTTTTATGGAAATTCCAGACACATCAATGAAGTTGTTTTCTGATATGGTACATCCCTTTGCAGAATCTAATAAAATAGCATTACTGGCCATGGTGTTGGTTGAAACAAAATTAAACCCTCGGATTACTGTTCCACTTCCATTTTTGGAAATTATAAATATGGGAAGGTCAGGATTCTTTGCAGTTATGTTTGCGTTGGTAAAAGCCACTAAACTAATTTTTTTGTTGATCTTAACATTTTCTATGTAATTTCCAGTTCCAACAATTATAGTGTCACCATTTATGGTGTTTTTAGAATTTATGGCATCATCAATCGATTTGAACCTTTCTTTGGTACGATTGTTGGTTGGGTCAAAATAATTTGAGCTGGATGCTTTTATAATTCCATCATGATGATCTGATAAGTTGGTGGTGTTGGCTGCGCTTGAGCTACCAACGTTGAACATGACTACCACCATGAAAATAATGCCCAATAAAATCAGGTAGTGACTCTTGAACCCCGTGAGTCTTCTTTTCATTTATAACCCCCAGTTTTTAAATGGAGTTATCGTTGTAATCACATACATTAATACTAAATGGATTTTTTTGTGATAAGGATAGATTAGGGTTTAAAATCGTTAAAAAACTCGTTAAGTTAGAAATCAGAATAAAATAAAAAAATTAAAAAAATTAGAGATGGAAAATTATACTCCTCCAGCTCCTCCTAAGTTACGTCCTGTTTGTGCATCTATATCAATCTCACCTGCTGTTTGCCCATTGTAAATTACAGGCACAATATAAACCATTTTTCCGTCTTGATTAACGAGGTTTGGTGTGCCGGCATATGCACCAGATTGATTAATATATTCACTAGCCTTTTTCTGAGCTTCTGATGAAGATATCATATTATCTACACTCTGGTTGTTGCTGGTACTATTATTTCCAACATCAACATTTTTTGATGTATCCGAACTCGTTGAATTGTATGTGGGATTTTTGGAATTTGCAGTGCTATTTATGGCTATTGCCACTCCTATAATTGCCACTACAACCACCAAAGTCACAGCTATTGCTTTTTTCATTGAATTTCACCCCTGATACATTAAAATGGCAGTTTTTGGTATATGCCATGTAATGTGTAGGTAGCTGTATTCCAATTTTTAACAACTCCCAATGAGTTTTTGTAGCTTGTACCGTCTGCATTTAACCATTTACCGTTTACATACAACTGTGCCCATACATGTCCATACCAGGTACCGCTCGAAAATTTACAGGTTCCATGTAAGTATCTGGCTTGAATTCCAGCAGCTCTTGCCAATGCAACCATAAGGTTTGCAGTATCACAGCAGTTTCCTATTCTTTTTTGCAACGTTCCAGATGCCCCATATTTACTGTTGTAATAAAATGAGTAGCTAATATGGTCTCTGACCCAGTTGAAAATTTTTGTTGCTGTTTCGTACTGAGATGATGAACCTTTTTTAAGTGATGCTGCCAAGGCTGATACTGAACTTGTATCTATCTTGTTGCTTGAGCTTGTGTTGATCTTGAGCCCTGCTGTTGCAACGTTTTTTTGGAATGTTGTTATTGATATGTTTCTGCTTCCGTAGGATACGTAGTTGGGTAATCTGCCGTTTTTCTTGTAAAATGCTTCAGCCCTTGAAATTCCTTCTTTAATCTGTGCAATTGTCAATCCGTTTATCTTTGTAGTTGTTGTTGTGTTGATTTTAAGTCCCTGTGTTGCTATGTTTTTTTGGAATGTTGTTATTGATATGTTTCTGTTTCCAAATGATATGTAGTTGGGTAATCTGCCGTTTTTCTTGTAAAATGCTTCGGCTCTAGAGATTCCATCTTTCATCTGTGTTAAGGTTAGTCCATTAACTTTCACAGGTTCTCCTGCCGCCATTGTACTGTTTATTTTAGGTTTGGTTGTTGAGTTTACTGCAACCTTGGAAATGGGGTTAGTTGATTTATTGTTGTCAGTTAATGTTGTACTGGATACTGTATTATTGTTTCCAACTTTATAAACTGAATTGGTCCCATTTGTTTGATTTACAGATGCTGCAGTTGTAGTATTTGCATTTACTACCAAAACTAAAGCAAATAGTAATAGGGCAGAATACAATATTTTTCGCTTAATTATACCGCCTCCGCGTTCAAAATCCTCAAAAAATTATTATTTGGGGTTTTGAATACAGAGTTAGTTATAAATTTGTGGTATATAAAC
>WASR01000062.1 GCA_009712615.1 Methanobacterium sp.
ATTTTAAGGGTTTTAATAATTTTTTGGAGGGAAATTTTTGAATGTAAATTTAGACAGAAAATATAAATTTATGATTCCAATTTTGATGGTCTGTCTGTCATGTGCATTTGCAATGGGACTCAACACTGCTTCAGCAGCAAATCCTAATCAGATGTATGTCAGTAACACAGGGAGTGACTCCTGGAGTGGCTATTCTCCTGTGTGGAATGGTACTGACGGACCCAAACAAACCATAAAAAATGCTACAAATGCCGTTAATAATGGTGGAACTATTCATATTTCTGATGGTGTCTACAACGAAAATAACATTGCAGTCTTCAGTAAAGATGTGAACTACATCGGTCAAAGTAAGACAAAAACAATTGTTAATGGAAACAAGATTTCCAGAATATTTTCAGTTGGGGCCCAGGGAGTAACATACAACTACTTCTTTGCCAATATGTCCTTCATAAATGGAAATTCCACTGCAGGAGGGGCATTATGGAACTACGGTGCTACAACCATTGACAACTGTATATTTAAAAATAACATGGCCCAGTACAGTGGTGGAGCCATATACAGTCAAGGAACAGGTAGTGCTCCTGCATCTTTAACCATAACCAACACCAGTTTTATTAACAACACATGTAATATGGGAGGAGCCATATTAAATGCTTTAAGCACAGTAAGTGTTTCTAACAGTGAATTTGTAAACAACACAGGAACAACCAGTGTGCTCTACAACAACTATGGTACCATATCCTACTTCCAATTCAACAGGATGATTGGTACAGGTACCCTGATCCACAGTGATAGTGGTGGAGATCTAAGTTTAAATTGGTGGGGATCCAACAATGACCCATCATCAATGGCTGTAGGCGTTACAGTTGTTCCATGGTTGGTTTTATCTGTATTTGCTAACCCAACATCAATTACACAAGGCGCCACATCAACGATAACAGCAGACCTGCTCCATGATAGTGGAATTTTAACAGACCCAAACAATCCAGATCTCTACTACCATGACCCAGTATACGGCCATGTTATGGATGGAATTCTGGTGCTGTTCAGCTCTACTCTTGGAACAGTTAACCCAGTCACAACCACACTTTTAAACGGTGCTGCCACAACAACCTTTACAGGTAACACAGTGGGAACAGGCACAATAAATGCCACAATTGATGCACAAACCGTATCTAAAAACGTTTCAATCACACAAAAAAGCCCACCTGTTTTAACAGGAACAGATCCTGTAAACAATTCAGTTAATATACCTTTAAACAAAATTGTGAAATTCACATTCAACAAGAATATTAAACTTGCAGCCAATCCCTGGATTGAATTTAAAACATCCAAAGGAACCATTGTAAATTTCACAAGTTCAGTCAGTGGAAACATTCTAAGCCTCACACCTAACTCACTACTTCTAAGTGGAACAAAATACTCAGTAATAATTCATTCTGGCAGTGTAATGGACATGTCAAACACAGGAACTACCACACCAATCAGCATAGTATTCACAACAGACACAGCTCCAACTGTAACCAGTGTCAGCCCTGCAAACAATGGTGTGAATATCCCTACCAATAAAGTCATTAAGTACACATTTGACAAATCCATAAAACTAGCAACAAACCCATGGATAGAATTTAAAACAACTTCAGGAACTTCTATTAATTTTATAGCATCAGTGACAGGAAATGTGTTGAACATCACTCCAAGCAGTTTACTCAAAAACAAAACCAAATACACCATTATATTACACACAAACAGCGTTGAAAGTCTTGGAGGAGCAGGATTAGCAAACCCATATCAAAACTACTTCACAACAGCCTAAACTAATTTGTTTTATGGGAAAAATATTTTCCCTTTATTTTTAATTTTAAATTGATTTACTTTCCAAATCTTTCATCTCAACCAAAAAGAGTTCAAGTACCCAAAATAGCCATATTTTAAAAATAAAGTTAAATATAATTCAGATTATTATATAAAGTTCTGAAAAATGTTACAATATATTATTTAATGATTCTTGGGCTTTAAATAACAATTAAATAGTAGTGGGTACATAATATAAATATAAACTATACCGGTTAATCAAAATGGATACTCAACGAAAACAGTTAACTGTACTCATGGTCTTATGTGGACTTTTTTTATCTTTATTAATCTGCGGAGGAGTTTCTGCATCGAATAGTACTAGTGTTAACAATATAAGTGGAGCTAGTACTTCTAAAACCACTAATTATCAGGTTAATACCCAGACAGTGGTTACAAAATCAAAAATTACCGCTAAAAATGCATCTGTAAACAGTAGCACAGGAATTCCATACTACTACGATCTTAGAAAACTTGGAAAACTTACTCCTGTTAAGAATCAAGGATTTAGTAATGTTTGTTGGGCATTTGCTGTTACTGGTTCGTTGGAATCCAACATGCTTCCCTACGAAAGTTGGAACTTATCTGAAAATAATATGAAGAACCTTCTAAGCAGAGGATACAAATACGGTTTTGATAGAGGATATGATGATGCAGGTTGCTGGGAAGAAGCTTTAGCATACCTAAATAGCTACATAGGCCCTGTAACTGGAGCTCAAGATCCTTTCCATGAGTTTAGTGGAAGCTCACCAACCAACCTCAAACCTGTCCTACATGTTCAAAACACCATCCAACTCCAATCAAGAACCATTAATGGTGTGATGAACAACACCGCCATTAAACAAGCCATCATGAAGTACGGTGCCATATACAGTTTAATGACATTTCAGGATTATTACTACAATCCAAATACCTATGGCTACTACTACAAAGGAAATGGAGAGTACAACCATGCCATATGTATTGTTGGATGGGATGATAATTACAGCAAAACAAATTTTGCGGGAAATCCTCCTGGAAATGGTGCGTTCATAATTAGAAACAGTTGGGGAGCAGATTGGGGTGATCAGGGTTATTTTTATGTTAGTTATTATGATACAAATCTTGCAAACACCGATGACAACATAGTTTTCTTGACAGGAGAATCAGTTAAAAACTACGACAACATCTACCAGTACGATCCATTCGGAGATGTTGGAAATTATGGCTATGATAGCGATGTAGGCTGGTTTTCAAATGTTTTCAAATCGAACGGAAGGGAGCTTCTCAAAGCCGCCAGTTTCTATGTTACCCAGCCCAACTCATACTACAAAATATATGTTTACCTCAACCCAGTTGGTAACAATCCAAGATCAGGGATACTGGCATCTGTACAGCAGGGCATTATATCAACTGCAGGATACAAAACCATAGTTTTAAACAACTTCGTTAACTTGTTTAAAAATCAAAGGTTCAGCATCGTTGTTAAACTTGTGAGTCCAAATGATTACTTACCAATAACCATAGAATATCCTCTCATTGACTACAGTAGTAAGGCAAGGGCCAGTCCAGGTCAGAGTTTCATAAGTGCCGACGGCAAATCATGGGAAGATATGACCAGCGTAATAGACAATGCAAATGTTTGTCTGAAGGCATTTACAAGCAATCTCGGTGCAGATCTTGCAATCACTGTTAAGGCCAGTAGTAACAGGCCAATAATTAATTCAATTGTTTATTACTACGTGAAGGTCACAAATTTAGGTCCACAAGAATCATTCAACGTGGTTATAAACAGCCTGTTTTCAACCAAACTGGATTTATTATCCTACACAAAAAGTTTGGGTACTTACAACGAGACAAGTAACATATGGAGCATATTAAGTCTTCCAAGCGGATCTGTTGCCTGCATGGTACTGAAGTTCACAGTAACAGAAAGTGGAGATATAGTCAATAATTTCATTGTAAGTTCAGCTACCTATGATTACAATTTAAGTAACAACGCATTTACTTCATCCATATTTACAGGTACAGATCAACGTGGCAATACGAGTAATAATGATGTTAAATCATCAGAATCTACTTTATCCAACTCCATACCCATGAAGGATACTGGATTTCCACTATTACCCATGGTTGTTGGGATTTTAATGGTAGCCTTTGGATATGCATTCACTAGAAAATGAGGCACATTAAACTTTAAATTTTATTAAATAATGATAATTTTTTTCATAAAATTTCATTAACTTTTCCTTAAATTCTTTATCGATAAAAAAAAACAATGAAATAAATAATGTGCTTAATCAACTCACCATTTAATATTAAATTATGAGAATTACCGGTTGTATAATACTATTTTTGTAGTATATTAATAAATTTCTAACATAACAACCAGTTAATTTAAATTGTATGAGAATAATATACTATTTTCAAGATAGAGGTGTTAATATGAAACAAAAATTAACTATAATTCCATTTTTGGTAATAGTGCTAGTATTAGGAGGAGTTCTTATTTCAGGTTGTATAGGTAACAATGATACCAACAACACAACTTTGAATAATACAACATACAGTGCTCCTGCCAATGCAACAGCAACTGCCAACACAACAACAACCAGTGCTTCATCTTCTAAATCTACTTCTTCTAACACTAAACAAAATACTTCCAGTGGAAGCAGCGGTAGTACAAATAATGGTGGCAGTAATGGTGGCACCAGCGGAGACAACGGTGGTTTAACTGGCAAAAACTATAATTCAAATCCAAACGATCCAAATGGAAATCCAACAGGATAAAACTAATTAAAATATTTTTTTTGAGGTGATTTAATTAATGATCAATAAAAAAATTGTTTCAGTATTGATGGGTTTATTAATGCTTCTAAGTATCGGAGCCTCAGCAGCAGCGAGTACTACTGGTAATTACAGCATCAATCAAATAGGCCAATCATCTGCAAACGTTAAGAATTATGTTGAGACTCAAAATGGTCTCCCAAGTAAGGTTTCCATTGGAAATAAAAATGTTACCACTGCACAATTTTTATATCTGATGACTACAGCCACAACTAACTTGAACAAATCTAATAAGAACAATATAACCCTAAAAAATGTTTCAAACCCTACAAATCCGACTGAAACATTTAAAGGTGGAACCATAACCAAGACTACATACCTTTCAATGGCGACATCAGTTAATTCCTACATTGCAAAGTATGGAAAAGCACCAAACTACGTTACAACTTCTCAAGGACTCATCAAATATCAGTCCATGGTGTACATGTTCAGTAAGATAATGAATTACTACAAGGTCAATAACAGGTTACCAACAAGTGTTTCACTGAAATCATGGTATGCACAAACTTTAGGTCCTGCAGCCACTGTTAACGCTACAAGTGGATTTTTTAAGACTTCTGCAGTATTAGGATCCACAAGTTATGGGAAGGTTTTAAGGTTAAGTCCTATAGGTACAGGAACAAATAAAGTAGCAATAATAATTGGTGTACATCCACTAGAAGTACAGACACATGTTGCAATGTTAAATGCCATATATGCAATGTCTAAATCATTAAAAAACGTACAAATTACCGTATTTGATGTAATTGTATACAATGGTGATGATTACTCAACTGGCAGATCTCAGGGACAAACATTAGCAAATAAGTATGTCGTACCAAATATAGGGACCTCATACAAATTAGTTATGGATGTGCATGGAAATACTGGAAAAGGTGGAGAAGTTTACAGTGGATATCCAAATTTTGTTTTCGCTCCACTGAAAGATACAAAATCTAACAACTATGCTACAAAAATTGCTAACTCCCCGTACACAAATGGTTTAATTAACCATTATGTTTCCGGAACAAGCCCAACCTATGTTACAATTCCAATTGCTAAGAAAGGCATCCCAACCATAGTTTATGAACAATACATTAATCAAGCAAATTATGCTAAAGTTATGTATTTACATGCAGTAGAAGTATTAAAAGCAATAAACTCTATAT
>WASR01000354.1 GCA_009712615.1 Methanobacterium sp.
GTCCCAACATGCTCAGAAAAGAGTTTGATTGTGATCTAGAAATTGTAAGGGATCTAATGCTCGAGCACGGGAATATAAAAGTGGGTAAAGTATTTTTAAATCAATATGCTTCAGACAAACTAATTGAAGCTGTTGTTAATCAAGGATTTTCACCAATGATTGTCGCTGGTGAAACCGATGTTCAAATGGCTGTAGAAGCATTTGAGTTAATTCATAATCCTAATATTGATATAATTGCTTTAATGACTCGTGATGTTGACTTTTTCCCTCTCATAAATGTTGCTAAGGAAAATGGTAAACAGACTATTGTCATTGGTGCTGAACCCGGTTTCAGTGCTGCTTTAAAGAATTCTGCTGATGATACAATTACCCTGAAAAACAGCCATCATCCACATCCTGTATGAGGACAGGCCAGTATCATAAACACCTTTTTCTTTTTATATAACTTCCTAACTCATTTCTTACTTCCTATGTTTTTTTACAATTATCCTTTAACATAGTATATGAATTCATTACAACTATTTTTAATATCTTGATCTACAAATTTAAGTTTGGAGTGTAAAATCATGGAAATACTTGAGAAAAGGATCGAAGAAACAAAAGTAGCATATGCACAGTACAAAGGAAGTTATAGTAAAATACCTGCCCATATTGAAGAAGTGGGACAACTGGTGATTGATGACGGTCTTAAAATGACAGGAATGGTTTATGGAGCATATTTCAACAGTCCTGATGAAGTTCCTGAGAATGAATTGGAGTATGAAATAGGATTTTCATTTGATGGGGATTTAAAACTTCAGGAAGGTAAGCTTGGATTTAAGGAAATTCCAGAACACAGTGTACTCGCTGCCATACACAAGGGTCCATATACTGAAGTTGGCCCGGTGATACAGGCATTAGGAGAATATGCTGATAAAAATGGTTACGATATAGTGGGACCTGTTACAGAGGTTTATCTAAACGATCCACACGAAAATGCACCTGAAGATCTGCTGACAGAGGTAAGATTTCCCGTCATAAAAATGGGCTGATTTTACTTAGATTTTAAATAGAATACTTCTGTCCATGTAAATCAAACAAAATTTAGAACCATTACAAATTTTTTTGTGGGGTTAAATTATGGAGATAAATCAGAAGAAAACCGAAGAGAAACATGTCGCATACATTTTCTACAGGGGATATGTGGAGGATATGGGAAAGTTAATTGGAGAAATAGTTGATTGGATGATTGACCAGGATGTTAAGATGAGTGGTCCGCCATATTCTGTGTACTACACTAGTCCTAAGGAAGTTTTACCCAATGATATGCAGTATGAGCTGGGTATACCCTTTAAAGGTGAAGCATCTGAACTGGGAAAAATAAAAATTAAGGATATTCCTGCACAAGAAGTAATTTATGCATTGAATAAGGGTCCTTACAATAAAATTGGGGCGGTGTATGAATCTTTAATGAATAAAATCATTGAAGAGGGCTTTCAGATGGTTGGTGCACCAATTGAGATATACTTCAACAGTCCAATGGAAGTATCTGAAGATGAACTACTAACAGAAGTCCAGTTCCCAATAGTTAAAGTATAATGTTTAAACTAAACTTCAAAATAATTGAAGCTATCTTGGTTTAAACGAGGGTTTGTTGGATACCAAATTTTTCCAGCTCATTTGTCACACAAATAATTTTTGGCTTAAAAAAAAAGTTATGGTTTAAAATCAAAGATCAAAAAAATTTATTTTAGTTCAGTAATCTTTTGAAGCTATATCAACGAAAGTTTCTGCAATATATTCCTTCTGTTCAGCTGTGAATCCATACACACTGCACTTAAACCATTTTGTTTGGCCACGCTTAATTCCAACTATCCTTCGTTTTTTAAGTTCTTCATACAGGAAGAACCCTCTTCTGGGGTGATGTTTTGCAATTTCATCAAATATTGGGGTTTCAAATCTAACCAAATCATGATCTTTAGGTTTTTTACCCAATTGACTGATGCCATCAATATTTTCCAGTGTTTCAACAAATTTTCTGGTCTCTTTAACTTCGACATCCCATCTCTTAACCCTATCAATCACATGGGGTAACGATGCCATGAGAGTTGCAACAGGAGCTCCGCGACTGGTACATCCAAGCATTTCTAGTTCCTTAACTTGGGCCCTATCTGATCTTTTAAGAATAATATCTGCCCATTCTTCCTTCAAACCCAGGACACCGATGGGTCCTGATGCTGCCATACTTTTATGCCCACTTCCAACTACAAAATCTGCATTTAATGCCTTAGCATCAATTGGTAATCGACCCATGGAATATGCACAGTTAAGAAGCAGTGGAACTCCAGCATCATGTGCAATTTTACCAATGGAACGGGCGTCAGTGAGATTACCGTAGTTACCATCAACATGGGTTAGAAGCACAAGGCTAACTTCTTCACCTTGGTCATACAAATCATCTAGAACTTCTTTATATGATTCAGGAGTTACTTCGTAGTTAGGATAATCTGTGTTGGGCACATCAACCATGTTGAGACCTGCTCTTTCAGCAGCCACATGTGTAGTGTAGTGGGCATTACCATCTATAACTATGGTGTCTCCGGGTTCACATAGAGCGTGCATTACAGCGAATTTTCCTTCCCGTGCTCCATGAACTGTTCTTGCAAAATCAGTATTGATAAAACTTGCAAGATCCTCCAAAAATCCATTTATCTGTGGTTTAGCTATTTCATCCAGCCTACCAGCACAGTAGTCACAAACGCTGTAACCATCAGAAAATTCATAAAGAGCCTTCCTAGATTCAAGTGGAAGTACACCACCCCTTTGAAGTGGATTTAAATTCAAATTTTTTCTTTCAGTATCTCTTGTGAGTCCATAATCTTGACATTCATCCATAACAAATCACCCATAATGAGTAGTATATCTTAATTCTTGAGAATAAATTATCGTGCTATTGGTTCTGTTTTTGGTTATATTAAATTATTTTTTTTGTAAGTTAATTCTCAAAGGCAATATAAATATTTAAACTGTTACATTAAATAATTCTGGCTGTAACAGTAACCTAATTTTTAGCAAGTTTGTTCAGATGGTGTAGTAGAATTGGACTAAATATAAATATTGAACAGTATTAAAGGGCGAAATATAACTTAAATGATTAATCAAACACAGAAATTTGTTGATGATCTAAAAAATAAACTCTTACCAATCAAGGCACTATGGAAACAGATCACTTTATTAGTTTAGGCTCTTCTCCAGATCTTTAGTAACTTGGTAGTTAAGGGGTTTAGAATGTTTGATCTTTGACCAAAAACAGTTAGATCACCCTTTATCACTGCTTCTTGAATATCAGACAGTTCTGTAAAAACACCTGCATTTCCAACTTCATTTTCAAAATGAGCATCACTCCCACCAATGATATTCAAGTGGTTCCTTATAGCGTAGTCATTTGCTAGATTGTTATAAGCACTGCGAACGCACCTGGAATTAAATACTTCCACACTGTCTACATATTTAGACAACTTTTGATCTGGATGTGTGGATGTACCTCTAACACCATCAAATGGATGGGGCAATACAACAACTCCATTTTGAGTTTTAATATCTTCAACCACATCGTAAAAATCGTATGAAACTACTTCATCTGTTAAAAAAAGTCCTATAACTTCTCCAATATTAGTTAGAATTTCAGATCCGATTATGACTTCTATTTCATTGGTTTCATATTTTTTGGCTTCTAAAGCACCTTTTATGGTGCCATGATCTGTTACAGCTATACCATCTAAACCTTTTTTAAAAGCAGCCTTAACAAGATCACCAGGTTTTACATAACCATCGGCTGAATATTTTGAATGGGTGTGAAAATCATATTTCATGTTATCTAGTAATGTAGATGTTACTATTCTATTTATCATTAAACTATGATTCCTATTTTTACTAAACAATATCACCTATTTTTTTCGAAAGGATAATTTAGTTGTAAACCATAAAAACTATCTAAAGGTGTTTCAATCATGAAAAAATCCCAAAACCAAAGTCTTGATCAATACTGGAAACTGGATGACAAACAGCTCAATACTCCAGACCATGATGAGATGCTGCTCTGGATTTTAAAACCAGGAAACCTAAAAAAACTAATCACATCCAGAAGTTTAGAATCAGAAAATTGGGATTGGAAAAACGTTAAAATACATGCTGAAGAATATATAGTTTCTAACTCAGGATTCAGAGTTGGTGCTCCTGATATAATTTTTTTAGTGCCCCATTATATCTGTAAAACATGTAACACAACCCATAATGATATTAAGAACTGTCCAAACTGCAACAGTGAAGATATAACTCCCCATCCTGATCGCAAACATCGCTACGATAGATACTTCGTGGAAATTAAGCCAAAAATAGAGAATTTCGGTACAACCCTCCGACAACTCAAACTATTTATCTCATATGGCTATGAGGAAAGGGCTTACCTGTGTACAAGGGATTTAAGATTTAAGGATGAGTTTGAGGGCGAAGGAATTAAGGTGCTCCACCAACACAGTGTGCAGTCTAGTTTTTAAATAGTTCAAATAAAAAAAATGGGGAATAAATTGTTTTTAACCAATTATGCCCATGTTTTTGTTGGTTTTTGCAATAGATTTTTGCGGGTCTGTTTCCATTTCAAGCATTGCACGTATTGCATCAACATTTTCAGGAACCACATCAGATTCTTGATGTATTGCCTGCATATAAAATAGTTCGTTGTCAACGATGTTTAGAGATTCTTTCCAGACAGCAATTTCAAACAAGTCTCCCCTAGGCCTTCCAAGATCCTTTGCAAATTCCATGATCTCTGCGGTGGAACCTAAACCACTGGAAGCTTCAACAGGAATTACTCTAGGAGTTTTATCAAGGGCATCTAGTACATCATCCACACTGACACTTGAATCAAGTTCAACCATGAGATTATGCTGGTGCATGAGTGTTGTTGGAACTAAAATTGCCATTGTAGTTATTTGCAGTCCGTCCATAACAGTTTGCACGTCAGGTCCATGGTGAGAAGGCACAGTTGGTGGGTTGGGCACTATTGAATTGATTGGTCCCTTACTAACCTGACCAGGATCAGCACCACGCCTAACCATAACTGCCCTGACTTTTTTTATACCTGCAAGTTCTTTAATAGGGTTCAATGTTCTACACAAACCAGTTGTGTTGCATGAAACAACCCTAGTAAAGTCTGCGCCAATAGATTCATCGAAGTTTGAAAATGAGTTGAAGGATTTTCCTATCTGGTCGTGTTTTTCACCGCCCTGAAATATTCCTTTGACTCCTGCCTTTTCATAGTCTGCCATGTTTTTTGCACCCACTCCTCCAGGTGTGCAGTCTACTACTACCTCAACTTTATCATAAAGGTCATTAATTGTACCTTTAACAGGAATGTCTGCTTCTTCAAACAAATTTTCCCTATCTGGGGCACTCATATAAATATCGTAACCCAGTTCAACGGCACGTTTAGCTTCAAAATTCGGAGTTCTTTTTGTAACACCAACAATTTTCATATCATCCTGAGCAGAAACTGCATCTGCTACTCTTTTACCTATGGTACCGTATCCGTTTATTCCAACAGCTTTCATAAACTAAACCTCCAATTTTTTAGGAATTATTTATAAATATCATGACAAAACACTGAATTTATAACATTCTTCAGGAATGTAAACAAATATTAAACTTGATAAGAGTAATTTAACTCTAAATACACTATTCCATGATCATTTTATATTTTTCATGGTATTATAAATTTTATGTTCTGAACTTCAAAATTAAGAAAAAAAACATAATC
>WASR01000288.1:0-1375 GCA_009712615.1 Methanobacterium sp.
CTATAATTCAAAGTGATTCGGAAAATTTATAGAAAAAATATGAAATAATTTGGAATATAAAAAAAAGGGGAACTCTTTAATCAGTAGTTCAGGATCTGCTTGCTATCAACACCCATTTCCCTGAATTTAGAATATAAAAATTCCACCCTTTCAATCCGGATTTTGATTAAATTAAGGTTAACTGGAAGTCTTTTTAGTGATTCTAGGTTTAACCCCTTCATCTCAATTACTGCTTCATATTCTTCACTTGTTTGAGAGATGATACTTGCCTTTCCAGTTATCTGCATTCCTGCCAGACTGTTCATACCCTTAAATGAATCATAGATTGATACGCTCACATTTTCATTTATAAGCAGGTTTGAAAATTTCTCCCCGCCTTCTGATAATAGGTAAAGATTCCCATTCAGGTAGTTGTATTCAATTGGAGTGGATCTGACATTTACTCCGCGACATGTTGCAAGGCAGCAGGTGTTATGTGACTTTATAAATTCCTCCACTGTAGCTAAAAGCTTTTCATTATCAAGTTTTTCTAGAAGATCTTCTTTAAGTCCCTTTAACTTTATTGAGAAGTTAATTACTTCCTGTTTATTGTAAAAATCCATGTCTTCCCTTGGTAGTTTAACAAGTTCAAGGAATTCTTCGATTGAAACTTTATCTTCAGAATCCAATTTTTCAAGTATTAATCGTCCTCCAAGGGCCTTCAAGTTCAGAAAGTCAATCTGATACTCCATTGCAAGGTTGTTCAATTCTCTGAGACCACCGTTTGTATCCAGACATGTGCAGTATGCTGCTACAGCTTTTTTATTCAACCATTCACTTTTTTGTTTTACAAATTCAACCATGGGTTTGTCCAGTTTTTCCTCGTAAATAGGAGCACCCAGCACTATGAAATCAAAATCCATGTACTCTTCCTTGAAATTATCCACACTGCAGTACCTTGCAGGCCCTGTTATAAGTGATACGGTCTTTGCCACCTCTTCTGTTGTACCATACTTACCTGAGTATACCACCAATGTCTTGATCATCTATGAAATCCCTCCAATTATAATTTAATTAAAATTTACAGAAAATTTAACATTTTACAATCCATTCTTACTATTATTTTTCTGTTTGGATGTAAATAGAATTATTTGAACCAAACTTATACTCTGGCTACAACTATCAGTATCAGTTTAATTTCAAATTCAATCATGGCCTGTAGTTGATGCCCATATATTCAGTGTTAACAAATATTTCTCGATATATTTAAAGCACCTGAAAAATAAATTATTAGTAAACTCTTGTAAAAACTATGGTTGCATTGATTGAGTGGCTTAAGCTTGAGTCATGATTTTTAATGGAATTTTTATGTGGTTATGATTTTTTTCTAAAAATT
>WASR01000288.1:1385-5763 GCA_009712615.1 Methanobacterium sp.
GTATTATGGAGATAGAAAAATGGGTTCGGATGAATACAGTGATTTGCCAGATTCTGAAACCAATTTTGAATGGCAGCAAATATTTGACTCATTGCCCGATATGATAGCAATTATTGGTTTAGATTTCAAGATTAAAAAGGTTAACAAGGCAATGTTGGACACTTTGGGTGTTAAATCTGAAGATCTGGTTGGAAAAGAATGTTACTCTTTGATGCACCATAGTGAAGAACCTCCGGCCTTGTGTCCCCATGCAGAAATGGTCCATGATGAAGCATCACATGAAGTGGAATTTCCTATAGAATTGCTTAAAGGTGATTACTCTGTTTCAGCATCTCCCATTAAAGATAAAGATGGAAATTTAACAGGAAGCCTCCACATAGTTCACTCTGTCACAGAAAGAAATGAACTGAGTAAAATTAACAGATACCTTGCATCCATAGTTGAATCTTCCGCAGACGCCATATATGGAAAGGACCTTGATGGTAATATAATCAGCTGGAACAAAGCTGCTGAATCAATGTTCGGCTACTTGAGAGAAGAAATGATTGGAAAATCCATGTTCGCACTCGTTCCAACAAATAAAGAAGCAGAGTACCACGAATTCATGGACAGAGTAAACCATGGTGAAGCCATAAACAACCATGACACCCAGAGAATAAAAAAGAACGGCGAATTGATAGATGTTGCACTTTACATTTCTCCAATGTATGATTCAAACGGGAATATTAACGGATCAGCAACCATAGCACACGACATTCATGAAAGAAAATTGATGGAGAGAACATTAAAGGAAAGTGAAGAGAAATATCGTGAGGTTTTCAACAATGCAAATGATGCCATGTTCCTCCAAAAAGTATCAAAAAATGGTCCCGGTAAATTCATTGAGGTTAATGATACTGCAAGTGAGGGCCTAGGTTACTCCAAGGAAGAACTGTTAAACATGGGACTTAAAGATATAATCTCACCCGATACTGTATCATATCTGCCCACTGTGTTTGAAAATGTGATAAGAGACGGAAAGGCAACCTTCGAATCTGAACACATGACAAAGAAGGGAGAGTTATTTCCAGTCGAAGTTAACACCCACCAGTTCAATATAAGGGGTGAAAAATATATTCTCTCAATTGCTCGTGACATATCTGAACGTAAAAAAGCTGAAAAAGCACTTATAAATAGCGAAGAAAAGTACAGGACCATATTTGAGAATGTTCAGGATGTTTTTTTCCAGACAGACAACAACGGCAAAATAATTACACTCAGCCCTTCAATTGAAACTTTCTCAGGTTACAAACCTGAAGAACTCATCGGCAAAAATGTTTCAAAGTACTACTTTGATCCAGATGATAGAACCAAGTTGATACACGAGATCCAAACCAAGGGTTCAGTGGAAGATTTTGAGCTCACTCTCGAAACCAAGGACAAAAAATTGAAGAATATTTCATTTAACGCCCATCTAATGAAAAATTGTCAAAATGAACCCATTGGGATTGAAGGAACACAGAGAGATGTTACTGAACGTAAACAAATGGAAATCAAACTTAAAAATTCTTTAAAGGAAAAGGAGATGCTTCTAAAGGAAATTCATCATCGTGTTAAGAATAATCTAATGATAATTTCCAGTCTTTTGAGTCTTCAAACTGACTACATCAAGGACAAGACATCAAAAGACATATTTATTGAAAGCCAGAACAGGGCAAGAAGCATGGCACTCATACATGAAAAACTCTACCAATCAACGGATTTAAAGAGAATAAACTTTGGAGAGTACATTAAAAACCTAACTAGTGAACTGTTTTATACCTACAGGGTGGGAAATATTGGTGTTGATATTCATTACAACATCCAAGATCTTAAGCTGGACATAAACACAGCAATCCCATTGGGACTCATAGCAAACGAACTCATAACAAACAGTCTTAAATACGCCTTCGTAGACAGTGATGAAGGGATCATTAACATAGAGTTCAGGAAGGTGGATCATAACTACGTATTCATAATCAAGGATAACGGTGTGGGACTTCCAGAAGGATTTGACTTTAAAAATACAGACTCACTGGGTTTACAACTAGTAAACAACTTATCAGAACAGATCGATGCTGAGATTGAATTAAATACAGGTGAGGGCACTGAATTTAAGATAATATTTAAGGAAATAGAAATTGTGTAGGTGGTTTACCATGTCAAAAATCAGAATCTTACTGGTTGAAAATGAAGGTATAGAGGCCATGGACATTAAAAGAGAACTTGAGTCCTTCGGCTACAGCGTACCTTCCATTGTCGCTGATGGAGAAAATGCCATTAAAACGGCCGAAGAAATTAAACCAGACCTAATTTTGATGGATATAATGCTACCTGGTAAAATAGACGGTGTTGAAGTTTCAAAGAAACTAAAACTCCTAAAAATACCTGTTGTATATTTAACTGCAAATTCTGAACCTGCAACCTTTGAAAGGGCGAAGGAAACAGATCCATACGGTTATATTATCAAACCATTCGATTCCAGAGAACTTAAGTACGCCATTGAACTGGCCATTAACAAGAAAAAGAACGAAAACAAGATCAGGGTCCTGGAAAATGAATTCAAACACATCACAGAACATTCAAGCGACATGATATACAAAATGAACCTGTCTGATGGGAGCTATGAATATGTAAATCCGGCAGCTGAAAAAATAACAGGCTATACCTTGGAAGAATTTTACAGTTCGAAAAGACTGCTTAAAGATGTTATTCACCCGGATTTTAAGGACTACTACAAAGAAACATTTAAAAAACTCCTTGAAGGAAAGGTTGAGACAAGCTTTGAATACAAAATCCTAACAAAAAAAGGGGAAGAAAAATGGTTGAATCAACGAAACAATTTTGAATTTGATTCAGATGGAAAACCAGTCACAATTAATGGAGTTGTAACCGATATAACGCATCAAAAGGCTATTGAAATGATATTTAAATCCCTGCAGAATGATTGTGAAGCAGAAAGGGAAAGGTTTAAAATGGCTCAGAAGGTTGCTATGATGGGAATATGGGAGAATGAACTGGCAACCAATGATTTGAAGTGGTCGGATCAAATGTACAAAATCCTCGGACTTCCAATTGGCACAGAAGTAAATTTAAACGATGTTGTAAACATATTCCCAGAAGAAGAACTTAAACATTTCAATAATGCTGTTGAAGATTCTATTATTAATAATAAACCATATAGTAACGATTACAGGATTGTGCGACCTGATGGTGAGGTACGTTACATTCATGATGAGGGACAGGTCATAAGGGATGAAAATGGTGAAGCATTAAAGATGTTTGGAGCCACTCAGGATATAACTTCAAGGAAAAAAGCTGAAAATGCTTTGATAGAAAGTGAGGCCAAGTTCAGAAAATTTGTTGAAACCACTCCCGACATGATCTGGGAGATAGATGGCCAAGTAACCTTCAAGTACATCAGCCCACAATCCCTACAAATAATGGGATACCCACCTGATAAACTCATTGGAACCAAAATATTTGACCTGATTAAACCAGATTCAGTAGAAAAAGTCATGAATTCATTCATGGAACATCTTGACACTGGACAGTACTTCAAAACACTTGTAGTACCTGCACTGGATCGTGCCGGTAAAGAACTCCTCCTTGAAATACGTTCTGCAAAGGTCGTGGAAGAAAATAACCAGGTTGTAGGATTTGAAGGAATTGCAAGGGATATTACAGACATAACAAGGGCCACCAACCAGCTTATAAACTCCATAAATGAGAAAAACGTTCTTTTAAAGGAGATACATCATAGGGTTAAAAATAATATGCAAATTATTTCAAGTCTTTTAAACCTTCAAATGGAACATCTTACAGATAAAAATGCCATAAATGCCCTTAAAGAAAGCCAAAACAGGATCATTACCATGGCAACTTTACATGAAAAACTTTATTTGACATCCAACTTCAGCAGAATTAACCAGTCAGAGTATGTGTCCAGTCTTATTCGGGGACTTTTCTCATCTTACACAGCAAATAACAGGATAAAATCAGTAATAGATGTTGATCCAGTGGATTTAAACCTGGAAACATCCATACCATGCGGCCTCATAATAAACGAACTTGTATCAAATTCACTTATACATGGATTCACGGATGGAAGGACCGGAACAATCACAGTTTCACTCAAATCCACTGACGATAACTACGAACTTAGAATTACGGATGATGGTGTTGGATTTCCAGCCAATATAAACCTTGATAATATCACTTCACTGGGGCTTGAACTGGTTAAAAATCTTGTTAATCAGTTAGATGGAACTATTGAGTTAAATCAAATTGGTAAAACTGAATTCATTGTAAGATTCAATGAAATTGAATACAAAGAAAGATTTTAAAGTTTGATTATGCT
>WASR01000259.1:0-214 GCA_009712615.1 Methanobacterium sp.
GTCGGGCTTTCCGCGACCTCACCTTCCACGATGGACCGCAGACTGGATGCAGGGATTCCCGAGATATCCGCATCAGTGGCATCCCGGTGTTCGCCCCTGACGGCGCCTTCCTCGGTTACCGTGGCATCGGCGCCGACATCACCCGTCAGGTCGAAGCGGAGAAGCAGGCGGTCGAACTGCGACAGGAAGTGGAGGTGGGGGCCCCCCCAGAAAC
>WASR01000259.1:291-5708 GCA_009712615.1 Methanobacterium sp.
GGGCCCGCACCGAAGAGGCGCTGCGCAGCTCCCGGGAGCGGCTCAAACGTATGACTGACAGCCTCTTCGAAGGCATGGTGGTGGTCAATCGGGACGGCGACATCAAATTCGCCAATCCTTCGGCGAAAAGCCTGTTGGGTTGGGGAGAGGAGTCCGGAGACATCGAGGGCCACCGTCTCGACGCCGTTTTTCGGTTGAAGGACGGAAATACCGCCCTTTCGTTCAAGGAGGCCCCGTGGCAACGCGTGTTGCAGGAAGGGCTGTTGCTCAGGAATGACGATGGAGTCTTTCTGACAGCGAACGGCAAAACTTTATCAGTAGCCTACGCCTGCGCGGCGCTGCCGGACGAGGAAGGCCACCTGTCAGCCATCATTTCTTTCCGTGACGGCGAGACTCTCATGCGCGCCCAGCGGGAGGCGCGGCAGGCGTCACGGATGGCCAGTGTCGGACAACTGGCCGCCGGGATCGCCCACGAGATTAATACGCCGGCTCAATATGTCGGCGACAATCTCCGTTTTGTTGGAACATCTTTGACTAAGCTGCTGACCCTTCTCGATGCGGCGCGCAAGATGAGCGCCGATATTGCCAAACATCCGGAAACAGCCGCTGCAGGAGCGAAATTCGAAGCGGCCGTGGTGGCCGCCAAGATGACCTACCTAGCCAAGGAGACCGTCGAGGCCCTTCACGATTCGATCGAAGGGGTCACACAGATCGGTCATATCGTCTCATCGATGAAGGCATTCTCCCTGCCGGGAACAACCCAGAAGACGATGACCGATATCAATCAGGCGCTGGATAGCACGATCACGATATCGCGGAACGAGTGGAAACAGGTGGCGGAGATCGAGACGCACTTTGATCCGTCACTACCGGCCGTGCTCTGCCATGCGGCAGAGATTAATCAGGTGTTTCTCAACCTGATCGTCAACGCGGCCCACGCTATTGCCGCCTCCGGAAAACAATTGCCCGGCCGAGTCGTCATTTCCACGTCCCACACTTCCGGTTTTGTCGAGATCCGCGTCGCCGATACGGGAACAGGCGTACCCGAGACCATCAAGGATAAGATTTTTGATCCATTCTTTACTACGAAGGATGTTGGCAAAGGCACAGGACAGGGTCTGGCCATTTGCCGCGACACCGTAGTGACCAAACACCGTGGCACGATCGATGTCGGAGGCAAAGAGGGAGACGGGGCTGAGTTCATCGTCAGACTGCCGGTCGGCGAGGAGCAGCGAATCAGTACCTGAAAGCATTTCCCCACGGCTCGGACCATGCCCCCGGCCTCCGCTTTTCCCCGAATAGGACCGATCGGACGATAAGCTGTTGGATTGTCCCTGGGACCTCAGCCCACCTGCCTAGTCGTTCAACTGCCTCGCGGCTCCCGGATCGATAGGCAAACGGACTGTGAAGATTGCCCCCAGCCCGTCCCGACCATCGACGACGAGTCGTCCGCCGTGCTTGGTTTCCACCACATCCCGACATATGTCCAAGCCCTGGCCGGTTCCCTTGCCGACCTCTTTCGTGGTGAAAAAAGGATCGAAGATGCGCGCAAGAATGGCGGGAGAAATGCCGGTGCCGGTGTCAGCAACGCTGATTTCGACCTCATTACCGACTTGCGCCGTCGAAACGGAAATATGACCTAAGGGAGGTTTGCCCGAAGCTTCAATCGCATGAGCGGCGTTGACGATCAGGTTGAGAAACACCTGATTCATTTCTCCGGCATGACACAGTACCGGAGGTAGCGACGGATCCAGATGGGGCTCGACCGTCGCCACATATTTCCAAATATTACGAGTAATCATCAGCGTGCTTTCAAGGGCCCGGTTGATGTCGGTCATCGTTTTCCGGGTCGCTCCGGGATGAGAGAATTCCTTCATCGAGCGGACGATCCGGGTGATCTGAGCAACGCCATCAAGCGAATCCCGGACCGCGACAGGGAGTTCCGCCAGCGTCGATGCCAGTTCCATCGCCTCTCCCGCTTCAGATTCTGCAATTTTATTGGCCGTATCCATGGTCTCAGATGGAATGACGCCGAGGGTCCGGAGAATATGGCTCACCGAATCAATAGCACCACCGATATACTGCAAGTTGTCGCCGACATATTGGATCGGCGTATTGATTTCGTGGGCGATCCCCGCCGCGAGTTGGCCGATGCTGGACAGCCGCTGGGCCTGAATGACGTCCCGCTGCGCGGTCTTTTGCGCATCCGTGTTACGAAACGAAAGAATGGCCGAGGGATGATCAGACCCGCCCTCTCGCAGCGGCACGCATGCATAGGCCACCGAAACGGCTTTACCGGAAAGGGGGGCAAACTCAGCATCGTCATCCTGTATGGTTTCCCCCTCGCTCCACACCCGCTGCCATGGCGAGTCTGCGAGCCGCAGATCTCCATTAACGGTTCTCAGCAGCAAGAGATCATCGAGGTGATGTCCCTCCCAACCGCCGTCCGGCGTCTTGGCAGATATCTGGCTGGACACGGACGGATTGACGAACTGGATGATCCCGGTGCGATCGAACACCAGAACGGCCTCGAAGATGCTGTCGGTAATTTTTTTGAGCCGTTCGCGCGAAGCCCAGAGGGCCTCTTCGGTTTTTTGCCGAACTGTCACCTCCTGTTCCAGCGCGACCGTTCGCTCGGCAACCAGCCGTTCCAGCTCTTTCCTGTTGAGCTCTTCATGGTTCTTGAGAGCGGTGATGTCGGCGCGAATTTCGATGACTCCGTCACCGGCGGTCCGGCATCGCCGTTCCTGGATCCATCGTCCATCCGGCTCCCGGATCACGAAAGGGATGCCTGTCGCCAGATCGGGACGGGCCCTTTGATCGCCCGACCAGGTTTCGAAGTCCGGGAGAGCGTCCGTCCCCGCATGCCAGCGATAAGCCGCCCTCAGAATTTCATGATAGGTTGCTCCGGCTCGAATATCGTGCCGCGCGCCGTCGAAACCGTCAGCATAGGCCTGGTTGAAAGCAACCAGGCGGTTTTCTGCATCATAGACTGCGATGGCGTCATCCAGGCTCTCAAGGGCATCGATCAGTTGCTGCTGTGATTGCACCATTCGCATTTGCGCCCGTGCCGCTGCCGCCGTTAGTTGGGCGCGGACCAACTCGCGGCGGTCCGACCGTGAGGCGACGAGATAAAGGGCGACAGAAAAGATACCGACGATCGCCAGCATGCGCAAAAGCTGGGTTCGCCAATCGGCCAGAGCGTCCCAATAGGGCTGGCCGGCCAGGACCAGCAGGGGATAATGCTCAAGCATCCGATAGGCAATGATGTTGCTCTTTCCGGACAAGGGCGACGGATACTCACCAACGCCGCCTCGATGCTCCGCAAGGATCCGCTTGAAGGCGGGACTGGCGGAGATGGATCGGCCGGTGAAATCTTCCGGATCGGGAGAACGAGCCAAAATCAGGCCGCCAACGCTGACAGCGGCGTTGAATCCCACTGGACCGGCGACGGCGGTGGCCATCCCGCCGATCAGAAATTGCGGGTTGAGTAGAACCCGGATGAGTCCAATGAATTTTCCATCACGATCGAAAATGGCCCGCGATACCGGGATAGCCAGTTTTCCGTCGACGCGACTGGTGAAGGGATCTCCAATATGGATGCCGCGATCGTCAAGGTGGGTTATGTGATACTGAAAATACTCGCGCGTCGTCACATCGAAAACTGAGCCGAGTTCTCCGTCCGAAGTCAGGCCGGCCCCCGCCGTCCGACCATCGGCGTGGACGACCAGGGCATTATTGATCTCCGGAAAAGCCGCCAGTCGTCCTTCGAACCATGGAAACTGATCGCGGTCGGGCCAGCGAGCCGGATTGACTCGTTGCGCCGCGTCCGCCAACAGGTCATCGATCATGCGAAGCGTGCGGGATACCTGATAATCGAGCGCATTTGCGGTTGCACTGACAAGATGTTCAGCGTCCGCGGTTTCTCTGCGAAAGTCAGCGACTGATTGCAGGCCGGCAACGATGATGATCGCGATGATGATCGCCAGAGCCGCCCTCCGGGTATTCCTCGGCGTCGTCGTAACAATTTGATTGCTCGCTTCCGCCACCCCTTCCTCCGATCACCAACTGCAGTCGCCATCACTGTCGCCACATGCGCGAAGAGCAACCTGCAATAGCATCCACCATCAAATTGCAATATTTTGTTGTTTCCACCAACAATGCTCTGCAACCCCGTTTGCAGCAAGCGCCCCCGACCTTGTCGGAGGGAACACCCCGTCGCCCCGAACCTCACCAATGAGAGATCGGCAGTTTCGCAGCAGCATCCCGTCGCGTGGGAAGGTCAAAATCAGTCCCTGACGAAAAGCGATCGATGGTGGCGGTCGGATCCCCCCTTTCTCTTTCTCCGGATCATTCACCGCCCTCACAAGAGGCGGGGCCACCCTGGGAAGGTCGACTGCCCCAGGATCTTTCCGATTTCGCTCTCCGGCAGTGGCGGGCTGAGCAAATACCCTTGGGCGCTATGGCACCCCAACTGGTGCAGGAACGACAACTGGTCTTCCGTCTCCACGCCCTCGGCGAGAACTTCCAAGTGCAGATTCTTGGCGAGCCCCACCACTGCGGCGGTGATTTCCATATCGGCCGGATCGGTAGGAATGTCGGCGACAAAGCTTCGGTCGATCTTGAGCTTATTGATGGGGAGTTTTTTCAGATAGGCCAGCGACGAATAGCCTGTCCCGAAATCGTCTATGGACAGTCGCACCCCCAGCGCCCTGAGAGACGCCAGCTTGGCCTCAAGATCCGGCCCCGGCTCCATTAGGGCTCCTTCGGTGATTTCCAGTTCCAGGTACCCTGGGGGCAAGCCGGTTTCGTTGAGGACATCCCGAATGACGTCGACGATGTTGGATTGGGCGAACTGGACAGGAGAAAGATTGACCGCCATCGTCGTCAGACCGACGCCCATGCCAATCCACACCACCATCTGTGCGCAAGAGGTCCGCAAAACCCATGTCCCCAGAGGCACGATCAAGCTGGTTTCCTCGGCCAGGGGAATGAATTGTCCCGGCAGGATCATGCCGTTGGCGGGACTGTTCCATCGAAGCAACGCCTCCACGCCGACCACCCGGCGGCCCTCCAGGGAGACCAGGGGCTGGTAATGCAGCAGGAACTCCTGACGGGTCAGCGCATGCCGCAAGTGCGCTTCCAATTCGACCCGGACATTGGCCGCCTGGCTCATAGCTTCGGTGTAAAAACGGAATGTCGCGCGACCGCCTCCTTTGGCCTGATAAAGCGCCGCGTCCGCGTTGCGCAGGATCTCGTTGGAGACATCGCCATCGTCCGGGAAAATGCTGATACCGATACTGGTGCCGATATAGATCTCCTGCCCGCTCGCAAGGGTGAACGAGTCCTGCATCGTGTTGATCAGCGACTGGGCAACGACAGCGGCATGCTGAGGGACGGGCAGGTCCTCCAGCCAA
>WASR01000049.1 GCA_009712615.1 Methanobacterium sp.
ATATGATATAGATACTTATCAACATCATAAAAAGGGCTTATAGATGAGTTTTAAAAAACTATCATGTATTATAGAGGAACTCAAGATCTGTGCGGAGCAGGGAATGCCAATACTTATCGAGGGAAAAAAAGACGAGATTGCTTTGAAAAAACTTGGTATCGATGGTACTTTCATTAAAGTCTCAGGTTCTGGCCTTAAATTATTCGAAATTGCTGAAAAATCTGTGAAATTGTCCTCAAAAGTTATTATCCTTACAGACTTCGATAAAAAGGGAGAACAACTTGCCAAAAGACTTGCAGAGGATATACAAAGTCTTGGTTCATATCCAAATCTGGAGATCAGAAGAAAAATTATGGGTATCACCAGGAAATTCATAAAAGATATTGAGAGCCTCCCAAGGCACATGGAGCAATTAGAACTCGAAGAAAAACCCAATGGTGTTAGTGATAATTTCGATCATCAACGTTTCTGTGTCAGATACTGATGCCAACTGGGCATGATATAATCATCATGAGAGTATCTATACAAGAAGGGGAGGCCCAAAAATGGGAAAAGAAGAGATTAGTACGACTAAATATCTTATTCACGCTCAAATTAATGCTAATGGAATTGTTGAAAAGCCAGATGTCGTTGGAGCAATTTTCGGACAGACTGAAGGGCTTTTAAGTAACGATTTAGATTTAAGGGAACTGCAAAAAACTGGTAGAATTGGAAGGATTAAGGTCAACATTAACTCCAAAGCAGGCAGATCCAAAGGAGAAATAGTCATTCCATCCAGTCTTGATAGGGTTGAAACAGCCATTCTCGCAGCATCACTAGAAACCATTAACAGGGTGGGGCCTTGTGAAGCATATATACAAGTTTCAAAGGTTGAAGATGTCAGAGCAGTTAAAAGGCGAAAAGTGGTAGACAGGGCCAAAGAGCTTTACAAGGGCATGATGGAGGAAGTAACTCCAGAAAGTCTGAAAATGATTGAAGAAGTCAAAGAAGCCATGAGAATCCACGAAATTGCGGAATATGGTGATGATAGACTTCCTGCAGGTCCTAATGTCATTTCATCCGATGCTATACTTGTAGTTGAAGGAAGGGCAGACGTTTTGAACCTGCTCAGATATGGAGTTAAGAACTCGATTGCTGTTGAGGGTGTAAGTGTTCCTAAAACAGTTGCAGAACTCACAAAACATAAAACAGTCACAGCATTTCTCGATGGAGATAGAGGTGGAGATTTAATTCTTAAAGAACTTTTACAAGTTGGAGAAGTGGACTATGTTACCAGAGCTCCTCGAGGAAAAGAAGTTGAGGATTTAAGTAAAGAAGAAGTCATGGTTGCTCTGAGGGACAAGATCCCAGTTGAACAGATATACCATGATGTTGGTGTGAAGGTTGAGAAAGTTGAACCTAAAGGACCAGATAAAATAACAGTTTTAAAGGGTATTTTAAAGGATCTAGAAGGTTCTGGAAATGCCGAAATATTGGATGATGCACTAAACATACTGAAGGAAGTTAAAGTTGAAAATCTATACGATGAGCTTAAAACAGTCAACAATAGTGCATATGCCGTTGTTTTTGATGGAGTAATCAGTCAAAGATTGATTGATATGGCCAAAGAAAAGGGATTGAAACATATAGTGGCCGTCAGAATGAGTGATGTAGTAAAAAAACCAAGTCCCATAAAGGTAATAACTAGATAACTCCAATTTATTGGAAAATCTGTAAAAAAGGGATCATACAGGGATTACAAATTTTAATCCCTGGGGGAATTTTTTATGTACGTAAACATGAAAAAAGAATTTTTAAGAGACATTAACACTACTAAAGATATTCTTATACCTAAAGATCCTCTTGAAAGAGTCATTGGACATGAGGACATTATAAGATCTGTTAAAATTGCTGCTAAACAGAGAAGAAATCTTTTATTAGTAGGTCCTCCGGGAATTGGAAAATCTTTAATTGCCCAGGCAATTTCATTCCATCTTAAAAAACCTAACGAGGAAATAACAGTTGTTCAAAACCCTGAAAGACCGGAAAGACCATTTGTAGAAACTAAGACCCGCAAAGAAATGGAACATGAAAAAAGGGATCTTGAGCGGGCAGAAGGAGAATTGGTCAGTCCAGAAAATGTTCCAGAAGCAGTTGCAGATAGATTAGGTTTTAGATGTGTAAACTGTGGAGGGTACAACAATGCTTACCAGAGTATATGCCCCAATTGCGGTGCAGATAAATATTCCCACATCAATGCCCGAAGGAAACATTTAGGGGATCTCCTTGGAATGTTTGAGATGAATGAGGGATCAGTTAATATTCCTCAAGAAAGGGTCACAACTACCAGAATGAAAAATGGCCGGGAAGAAGTTGTTATTTATGAACGTGTTGATGGAGAACACATCAAGATACTTGATCAGCATGCCCTAGAAAAACGAAGGGAATTGGTGGAAGAAAAACCAAAGAATGTCATCGTCCCAATCGATAGGAAATTGTTTATCCAAGCCACAGGTGCCAGTGAAACAGAACTTCTAGGTGATGTGCGTCATGATCCATATGGAGGGCACCCTGATTTAGGTACACACCCCTACGAACGTGTGGTTCCAGGAGCTGTTCATGAGGAACATGAAGGAGTCCTTTTTATAGATGAGATCGTCCACATAGCGCCACTTCAACGCTACATTTTAAGTGCAATGCAGGATAAGGTGTTTCCAATAGTTGGAAGAAACCCCCAGAGTGCTGGAAGTTCTGTGAGGGTTGATAATGTTCCATGTGATTTTATATTCATAGCAGCCTGTAATATCAGGGATATTCAACACATACTACCTCCTTTACGTTCTAGAATTCAGGGTGAGGGTTATGAAATTTTGATGAATACAACTATGCCTGATAACGATGAAAACAGGGCCAAACTAGCCCAGTTCGTTGCCCAAGAAATCAAACTGGATGGAAAAATACCCCATGCAACAAGGAATGCTGTTGAAATACTAATTGAAGAAGCAAGACGTAGAGCAGAATCAATTGACGAACAAAAAAATTCATTAACACTTAGACTGAGGGATCTGGGTGGATGTTTAAGGATGGCCGGAGATATGGCTGTAATGGATTCCAGTGATCTTATAATGGAAAATCATATGAGTTTTGCCATAAAAAATGCTCTGTCAATAGAAGATCAGATAATTAAAAGATACAGTACCTTTGAAAATGCATTTAATAAGGATATTTCAAGTTCTCAAAACTTGGGTACTGGACAGAAGCAGAATCCAAATGAAAACGTAGACAGAAGTTACATGTAATTCCCCAACAATAATCTTAAACTATTTACCATAATAAAGATAAAGCATCTACTGAAAAAAATAATTAAAAATAAATTTAGGTTCTCTGACTAAAATGAATCCCTACTCAAACCAAACTGGAAAAATATCGAGGGTGGTTCGGCACAGTTGCATGGGACAGTTTCAAGCGAGTCTGGGCATGTTTTGAGAGAAAATATACTCGATGCCTTTGATTTTCCTGAGATGATTGAAGATTACCTCATAGAACTGGAAATAAGGAACTACTCAAAAAACACCATAAAAACATACAGATCCATAATAATTAATTTTTACAAATTTTTAAAGGGTGAAAAGGATCTGTACGATGAAAGATTAGTTTTAAGAGCATTTAAAAGATATATTCGTTATCTTAAAAGGGAAAAGAATGTATCACAGAATTATATTTATCTGGTAACAGTTGTTGTCAAGAAATTCTTTGAATTTGGAGGTATTGGTGTTTTAAGGGAAGTTCAAACACCTAAAAGAACCAAGTCCCTCCCAAAATCATTGAATGAAAATGAAATACTTTCACTCATCAACGCCATGGATCATGATAAAGAGGATTATTTATCCGAAACTTCAGAATTTTTAAGGCTCCGAAACAAGGTAATTCTTGCTTTATTATACTCCTCTGGATTGAGGGTTTCGGAACTCGTGACATTGCATTCAGACAGCATAGACCTGACTGACAGAACCATCCGTATCAGGGGAAAGGGTGAAAAAGATAGGATTGTACTATTTGATGAACAGACCAAGGAACTTCTCGAGGGTTATCTCAAATTCCGAGGCGATCATAGTGACTATCTCTTTGTGAACAGATCAGGAAATCATCTTACACCAAGGTATATACAGATGATGATAAAGGATTATGCAAAGGCAGCGGGCATTAAAAAGAAGGTAACACCTCACATTCTGAGGCATTCATTCGCAACGCACCTGCTTAAAAATGGTGTGGATATAAGGGCAATACAACAGCTTTTGGGCCATTCAAATCTTAGTACTACTCAAATTTATACCAGCGTTGATATGCATACTCTTAAAAATGTTTATGACCGCGCTAAGTTGTCATAATATAATTTGGCTCCATCTCCCCTAATGAATATATTAATTCAATTTTATTTGGCCATTATTTAATAACCAGATATGATGTTTAATTTGAGCAGGAATTGAATTTATTTTGCTCTTGTGGAGAAATCGGGAATGGATTTTGAAAAACCAAGGATCGTAGTGAGTAAATGCATTGAATTTGAACCATGCAGATACAATGGGCTCATGATAAAGAGTGACATAGTAAAAAAATTAAAGGATTATGCAGATTTTTTGCCAGTTTGTCCCGAAGTTGGCATGGGTTTGGGGGTTCCAAGGGATCCTATAAGGGTTGTTAATTCAAGGGGTAAATTAGAATTATTTCAACCGAAGACTGGAAAAATTTTCACAGATGAAATGAATGAATTTTCAAAATCATTTTTAGAATCAATATCTGATGTAGATGGATTCATACTTAAAAATAAATCTCCTTCTTGTGGTGTTAAAGCCATCAATATTTATCCATCCTTCGAAGATTCTAGACCAAGTAAAGATGGAATTGGATTATTTGCCTCTAAAGTTTCTAAATATTTTCCAAAATTACCATTGGAAGATGAAGGAAGGCTTAGAAACCTTATTATTAGGGAAAATTTTTTAACAAGCATATTCACCATTGCAAGCTTCCGTAGGACGTTTTCTGGAGGTTTAAATGATTTAATAACATTTCATACAAAAAATAAGCTTTTATTAATGTCTCACAGCCCATATTACCTTAAAATAATGGGAAATACACTTGCTAACAACGATAATAAATCATTTGATAATATTAAAGCTGAGTATCAAGGACTATTATTTAGATCCCTTGCAGAAGACCAAAATCCCTCATTGAATGTAAATGTCATGATGCATGCCATGGGATATTTCTCTAAAGAGATCAAGCATGATGAAAAAACACTATTTCTAAACACCTTAAATGATTACAAAGATGGACGCATCCCTCGTTTGGTGTGTTTAAAAATGCTGGAACTTTGGATTACTAGATTTGAAAATGAGTACTTAGCAGAACAAACATTTTTTAAACCATATCCTCCGGATTTGATGCAGATAACTTTTATTTAACAAGTATACTTAATAACAGTTTATTTCAAATCATTTTACCAATTGGTTCTTTCTATACTTCCAACTTAATTCACAATCATGCTACTTTGACTGGGATATTCAAAGAGTCTAAAAAAAGTATTTATAATATCT
>WASR01000120.1 GCA_009712615.1 Methanobacterium sp.
GGGCAGAAGCCTCCAGGGTCGGAGGAGATTGTCGCCCTCAGCCACAAGTTCTTGGCCCACGCCGCAGATGAGCCTTCACGGTCGGCGGCCTCGCTTGATGAGTTCGGCCTGACCGTGGAGATGGTTGCCTCGGCCCGCAAAGCCATCACCCTCGTCGCCCAGGCGGTTTCCGTACTGCTGGTGGATGGCCGCAACCATCTCGGCATCGTACCGACGCCCCAGTACAATCAGTTCGAGGGCCTGGACATGCCACACATCGGTTCCACCGATATTCCGCGCCTCCGCCAGGCATGGCACGCCGTCAGCCGTGCACGTGAGGATTGGTGTCAGCAGTGGCGGTTGTTGGTGTTCCGGGACGAAGAGGGGGCCGATGATCAAAACCCATCGGCCCCGACTGGATAAGCGGACCGTCAGTCGCGCCGCCCGTCCTCTTCCTTGGCTACGCCCTTATAGGGCGTGCCGTCTTTTTTCTGACCAATGAACTGGCCCGTATCGGTGTCCCGCTTCACCCAATTCCCGTTTTTCGGGTTCTGGACTTGGGTCCGATCATTGACCGAGCCACGACGAAAATCTTCACCAGTGTTCTTTGCCATGGGATATCCCCTTTTCAGGCATTGCCATCATCATGTTCACAGAGGATGGCGGGCCGACCACGAACGCCAGCCGACCCGACCACTACGCCACCAATCAGTCCTTCAGACGGATCGGAAACGCCCTCAAACCACGCTGCCACGCGTAAATCCGGCGACCCTTTACAGTGATGTAGGGCCGGAAGATCACGCGCGTGCCGGGCAGTTCGGGAAACTGCGAAAGCTGCATTCCGCGCACTCCATAAAGTCTGTGGCCGCCATTGAGCTTGCGTGCCCGAGTGCGAGAGGCTATGTAGTGGTCGCTTACACCGTACATGTACCTCGCGGGCACGGTCGCGGCGCAGGCGCGCCGTCCACACCGCGAACTCTGTTGAAGGGCGGCCTGCCAGGGTCGCCCTTTAGCTTTATGCTCCGGTCGCCGCCTCCGGAAAGTGCTTGCGAACCTCCCCCAAGCCGACGAAGCGGGTCAGGGCACGATAGTTCCTTGTATCATGGCGGACACGGCCCGCCACGATGGCGGGATGGATGCGGAGAACTTTGGCGAGCACGCGTACATCGCGGGGATGCCCCGTATGCGATGCAGCCGAGGATTTCCATGCTTCCTCGTCGATCAACGCCTGCTGGGCCATGTCGTCGGCCTCCCGTTCAATTCCATCCAGGGCGTCCCCCATCAGGTCCAAATCGTCAAAAAACGGGGTACGACCATTTCCCTCCAGGTGCAACGCCACGTGCGCCAGTTCGTGAGCGAGGCAGAACCAGAAGTTATCCAGCCGGTCATGGCGCAATGTGAGGGCGACCAGTGGTTTTCCGTCCGTCGCCCACATCGCTGCCCCATCCAGATGCGTGCGGGGGAGGTGGAACAGGACGACGAAATGAATGCCGCTCTTGCCCAGAAAGTCACCGACCAACCGTGGCCCCTCGTCCAGGTAACTCAATCGCGCGGCTTCACGGATGAAATCCACGGTCACGGTGCCCGGTTGGTAAGGAGACGACAGCGGCTTCTGTGCGGCGAGTGCCATCACGCGGGCCTGGACCAATTCCTCGGCGCGCTCTTTGGCATCGTGGGCAGTGCCGTTGAAGCCAGCGAACCACCCCGCTTTCGCCATCGCCGCGAGGGGGAACTTTGACCAGTCATAGGCCGGGTTTTCATCCGGCAACTCAGCCCCCTCGTCCTGGAGCAGAACTTCTGCCGGGATATCCAATCCGGTGTGGAGTGCACGGGCCATCTTCAAGGTCAATGGGCGCTTTCCCGCCAGCACTTCGGACACACGGGCGGCACTGCCGATGTAAGGAACCAGATCGCGGGGGCGAAGGTCCATCTGATCCATGCGGAACTTGATGGCCTCAGCGACGCTGGGGAGACCAATCGGAAAAACCTTGTCCTCGTACATCTCGATCAGAGCAGCCAGAACCTCCAACTCGTCACCCTCGGGGGTGTCGGGTTCGGCATCCATCAGCACATCGACACGCGCAAGGGCCGTTTCATAATCCTCTTGGGTCTTGATAAGGCGAATTGCCGTGTTCATCTGACGACCTCCGCATCTATGCGGTCATATTCCTCATGGCTTCCAACAAAGCGGATATAGGCAATGCCGCTCTTATAGTTAATTTCGACAATGAGCCTATATTTATTCCCCCTGATGTTGAATACGACGCGCCCACCTTTCAAGATGCTTGCCGTACCGTGCTTTGCCTTGATGTCGGCCGGGTCTTTCCACGCCGCAGCTTTCGCTTCTCGGTACCACGCCTCCAAGGCAGCTTGGGCATCCGCATATCCGGGACGCTCCCAGAACTCTATGAGGACCTTCCTCTTGATAATGCGCATCCAAACGAAGCTCCGAACGGCATGGGCAATGAATATCTCTTCCCAGATTTGATGTCAATGACAACGTTTCATATTTGGAAACATTGTCCATGGGGTGGCCGGAGATGTCTGCTACGCGCTTTGGCCAACAGCAGGACGTTTTGCCCCCCTCCACGCGCATATTTCGAGGGAGGGCACTGTACCGTCAACTTACATGCAGGCTTACACATTACGAATTTTGTTAAAAATATGTATTATATTCAGAGTATTATAGGCATATATTGAAAGTTTTCCGAGCTTACGACGAGGGTGATTCCCTTCACCCGCTCCAATTCAACTTCCACAGAAGTCCATGGAGTTCTGCAAGGGCTTGAATTCAGAAGACAATTCTCTGGAGGGTTCCAGCGGCTTCCACCGCAAGCTACCCACAGATGGACCGATTTGGTCCATTTTTCCGTCTATTTTAACGGGTGGCTTTGAGTTTGGATTGTTGCTCGAACGAGTGTGGTGATGGGATGAGGGTTGAGCTTCCGACGAATTCGGGAGCAATGAAGCCTTTTGCTGTGCAAGGTTTCTCGCCGCCCTATCCGGGGCCCAGGTCCAACGCAATCCAGCCCCCGCATATAGACATCAATGATTGAACATCGATCCGATTAGGATGAGTGATCAAGATTGATCCCCGATCGCCTCTGCCGGCCGTCATTTTCGCCCCTCTGCCAGCCCTATATGTCGCGTGGCGATTACGAGATCGGCGATGTCCATGCTTTCGTTTTGTGGGGCTGCCCAATCGGGAGTGCTGCCGCCAAGAAAGGATTCGAACGCCAGCCTGCCGATCTTCGTATCCGGATTGTCAACCGTGCGATAAAGAACGTTCGTGCGGTCAAGAACCAAGCTGTCGTCGATCCAGACCTGCAAGATGCCGTCTTTTTTCCCCGGCTCGTTAAGCTTCACGCGCTCTTCAATGGCGTACCAGACGCCGCGCTTGAAATCGTACCAGGGGGCGCCCAGATCCGGCTTCGTTTTGATCGGAACAAAACCGCCGCACCTCACCTGTTCGGGCGTGCGGAACGGCAGGCTCAATTCATCCTTGTTGACGACATACGGATAGGCCTGCAGATGGAACGTGTCAGTGGAAGAAGAGCCTCCCCACATGAAGCGAACTGACCATGCATCGGTGCCGTTGGGCGACATGCATCCTTCGGCGTATATTTTCCCCGCCGAGGCCAGCCCGGGAAGCTTGCCGCCCGTCTTTGCCGCCATGTCGTCGTTAAAGCGGATGTAATAGCGCAAATAGAGTTCTTGGTAGCGGAATTGCTCGATTCCGAGCGCCTGGAAATAGCGCGACATCAACAAGGCATGATCGGCACCGAAAGTTCCCTGCCTGAACCACACCTTGATGGCGCCTTTGGGTTTGCCGTCCGGGCCGAACGGGCCTTCATCCGGCTCGACATTCGGTTGATGAACCATCGGCCCGAATTCCGTTGTCCATGAGTCTCGGCCTTTCCCACGCGTATCGAAATCGGCGGCAAATAAGACGCCTTTATCACCGGGGCTGCTATCCGTTGCGGCGCTCGCTCCGGGCGCGGCGAAGACAAAACACAGCATGGCGGCTCCGCGTACGATGTCGCGAACAGCCCGCAAAGAACGCCAAAGCAAGAGCGGTGAAGCTTTCCCGACGAGCGCGGACGACGAATTGATGGATTTTTCGATGGCCGGACGAGACATTCTCGACTCCTATTCTCGGGGCGCTGACCGATCTCAGTGTACGTTGAGTTTGCTGTCCAGCGCGTCGGCCTGGGCTGTGCAGTCAGCGGGACGACGTTTGCTGAAGATTTGCAGGTTCTGCAGCTTCCAGCGCAAGGCGGGCAATTCGGCCGCGCGCAGGCATTGGAGGCACGCCCAAGAGGGGTAGACCAAGCCGGTCAAGCCGGCCAGGAACTGCTTGTGCGCCGGGCTCAGTCTGGTCGACAATTCGTGTCGAAGGCGGTGCGGGTCTGCAGCAGGATATCCAGGGAGCATGGATCTTCGGTCATGCCCACGAAGCCCCGTTCGTATTCGGCGCTGATATCCTTGTCGTTGCCGGACAGGACTTCGTGCGTTGGACGGTTATGTCCAGCGAGGCAGACCACGAAGCACTCGATCATGGCGTCGGTGATGCCGCCGGACAGGTAGAGTTGCCACACGTCGAACAGGTAACGGGGGTGCTGTCGATCCAGCGCCGCGACCAGCTTCCCCGCGTAGAGTCCGTCCGTGGCCAGGATCGGCAGATCGAATTCGACGCCGAAGAGGTCGCTGGCGCGGGGACTCAGCGGCTTGCGCTGTGCGGGGAACACGGTGCCGCGGAAGACAACGTTCACCTCGACCTTCACGTGACTGACGTCCTTTTCAACGATCAGCTTGGTATCCCCTAAGTCTTTGCTGCGGACCGTCCGCGAGGCGATACCGAGTGGCTTGAGGCGCTGCCCGATAGCGGCGAGTTCCTGGTTGATGGCTTGCAGAGCCTCGTCGCGCGGGATCTGCCAGGGCAGGTAGACCACGTCGATGTCAACCGAGAGGCGGGGCATGTCCGATACGAAGAGGTTGATCGCCGTGCCGCCCTTCATGGCTAAGATATCGTTGGCAAAGACCTCGGGCGCGACGGCCAGAAGCAGGCGAACGGTGTCGGTAATTCCCATCGCCACCAGCTCAGTGCCCCGTCGTTTCCAACCGCACTACAGGAATTTCAATGGGTTGCCAAGGTGCCCAAGACGCTCTCTGGTTGCCTTTCGGGCCAATCCGGCAATCCATGGGCTTTAACGCGGCCGTGGGGTATCTTGATTTTTGGTTGCTCATTCGCGATCGGTTTCATGCCCCTTCGATTCCCGCATCACGGCTTTGCGAGGTTCGCTCCCCGGGCGGCGCCCACGTCCGGCTGTCGCCGCCCCGGCCGGCCCCCGATCCGCCCACGCCGCGAGAAGAGCACCCGGTAGCCCGTTGGATGCGGGGGAACATCGACCGCCGGGGTCAGGTTTTCCCGCCATGTCCGGACCACGCCGCGGGCGATGTCCAGGCAGGTGCCTTTGGCGTGTTCGAACTCGGGATAGGGTTCCACCTTGCCGTCAAGTTCGGCGGCCAGGACTGGTTGGATGTCGGTGAGGCGGGCTTACAGGTCGGCAACATGGGGGACG
>WASR01000106.1:0-2957 GCA_009712615.1 Methanobacterium sp.
AATAAAACGGGTTAGCATGAGGAAAAAAGAGTACAAGCCTTTGGGCTATGAAAAGTTTGTTATCATGGCAATCTTCGAAAGGGGATCGATAAGTCTTAGAGATCTAGAAGACATCACAATAGTTTTCATATCAAGCATATGGTACAATGTTCATTATGGTAAACAGTACAATATTTTAGGAAGAATTCTCCTCTATTTATTCCATTTGAGGGATAGAACTTGGGAAAGATATTATGCATACAGATTTAAAGAAAAACACATAGTTAAACATGGTTTACGGACTGTAGATACATGTAACAAACTAGTTGAAGTAGGAATTTTGAAGATCAACGATGAAAAATATGAACTCACTGAAAATGGAATGAAAATAGCCCAGTTAAATCAGAAAAGATTCAAAAAACGTGCTGAAATGATTGAAAATCGTCTCTTTGCACCTTCAAGTGCAGCTATAAACACCACGATTGTTGATGGTTTCATGGCATTTTTAAAACTGTCTGTAGGATTTATCACCGGCAGTGTAGGTATAATAAGCGATGGTACCGATAGTGCAACCGATACAATCTCTGCGTTTTTAGTTTGGGTTGGAATCAAAACCAAACATGAGTCTTTAAGTACTCTTCTTGTCATTGTTCTTCTCTTTGTAGCATCCATAACAGTTATGTATGAATCCTTTTCAAGACTCTACGTGGCATGGACATCAACACTGAGCCCCATCATTGACCCTAACCTAGTCATAATCATCGAAGTATTTGCAATATTTGTATATGCAGGACTTTTCTTCTATCAACGTCAGATTGGAAGGGCATCTGGAAGTTTAACTCTAATATCTCAATCTGTTGATTCTAAAAACCATATATTTATCGCATCATCTGTTGCAATTGGTGCTGGATTTTCATATTTTGGCATTTACTATGTGGATGCGATTGTAGGTGCAGTTGTGGCATTTAGAATATTCACTGATGCAATTGGATTATTAAAAGATGCCATACACTCAATAAAAGGAGAAGAAACAGATTTACACAAGTACAAAACTCCTGTGGAAAACTATGTTCAAGATGGAAAACTCAAGGCCTTCAGAATTTTCACAATTTTTAGTGTTTGGGCTAGAGAAAATGAAGAAAAGGAGAATATAATAAGTTCACTCGAAACAATGTACACCCAAACCTATATTCCAGTGCTGAGTGAATTGCACTTGATTCCTGAAGATGAATATGGATTTAAAACAGATTTTGATAAAATAATGGATCCACTTATCAAAAGAAATTTCGTATCAATGAAAAACGGGAAGTACAGCATAACTCCATCAGGAATTAAACGTTTCAAACACTTTGTAGCCCTATTTAGATATTATGATGTTCGTTTAACTGATCTTTTCATGTTGGATATTGAACATGAGGAGGATTAACTAAGATCATCCATAAAATCTTTTAGCTTATCTCTGTTGATGCGTGCATTAACATCGAGGGGATCAATATTCAATGCTTCATCGAAACATTCCATTCCAGATTCCAGATCTCCTGAGTTTGCAAGGGCAGCACCCTTGTTACTCATGGCATTTGTAT
The DNA here is from genome assembly GCA_009712615.1 of Methanobacterium sp. Classification (GTDB taxonomy): domain Archaea; phylum Methanobacteriota; class Methanobacteria; order Methanobacteriales; family Methanobacteriaceae; genus Methanobacterium_B. The sequence continues at coordinate 1,563 of WASR01000106.1, forward strand.
TTTTTGGCTCTAACTTTAATGCTTCTTCGAAACATTCAATTGCATGTTTATAATCATCCATCTCATAATAAACAGCGCCTTTATTTACCCAAAGTTCAGCATTTTTAGGTTCTTTTAATATGGCGCTGTTAAATGATTCCAATGATTCATCATACTTTTTAAGCACCTTTAAAACATTACCTTTATTATTTAAGGCCTGTATAAAATTTGTATCCAATTCAAGAGCTCTTTCGTAACATTTAAGAGCTTCTTCGTACTGCCCATTCTCATAAAATGCAATTCCCTCGTTGTTCCATTCACCAGAAAGTTTTGTCAAAATAAATCACCTCAATTAAAATATATTCAGATAAAATAGGCACAACAAATAAACTGAGTATCATTCACCAAGTATATCAGTAAGTCCTGTTAAATGAAAATCTACATTTAGGAGGGTTAGGTCCAAGTAAGTAACTATGAAACATTTTAATATCAATTTCTGTCCAATTTAGGGATAATTCAACCATGGCCCTGCACATCAAGCAGTATATTTTATTATCGTTCACATTAGGACTCCATAAACATTCGGTTATTGTGAATTCATCAGATCCTGTTTCTATTCTGTAACCAAGATTGGTGAACATGTTAGTAACCCATGCAATATACTCTGTTAAGATTTTTCTACCGTTATCCTGGTTTTCAAATGAATTATCATCAAGTTTAAGTTCCCTATCCATTTTATGATGCATATTTGTCTCGAAAAAGTTTGCAAAGTCCTTCAGAAATTTTGCAGTATCCTGAATTCGTAGTTGTGATGTGAGAGCAGGAGTTGAACTCAGCATAAAATCTCTAATAGTAGCCATGCGCTCTTTATCCTTTGCCTGTTGAGATTTATCCGCATAATCACTTCTTAAAAGGGCTATTTCTATACTATATTTGAGTTCTGTGTCATCAAAGGGTTTTATAACATATCCGGAAGGTTTGGTCATTTTTGCCCTGGAAAAAGTGTCATTATCTGCATGGGCTGTTAGGTATATCACAGGAACATCATATCTATCAGAAATACGATCAACTGCATCTATACCATCCATATCTCCCCTTAAAACTATATCTGCTAAAATTAGTTCAATTTCATTTTCATTGGCTATTTGAATGGCTTCTTCACCTGATCCAGCTGTTCCAACTACATCATAACCCCATTTTTCAAGTTTATTCTGTATTTCTAAAGCTGTGATGTTTTCATCTTCAATTATCAATATTTTTTCTTCAGGAATCGAAACCACCCCCTGCAGATCTGTTAATGATCTCAAAAATTATCATTATTTATGACGATTTCCAGAAATCTTAACCCTCTATAACAGAACTAAGTTAAATAAACGACTTCTAAAATTGACATAATAACTTGTAACTGTCAATAAT
>WASR01000106.1:2967-5554 GCA_009712615.1 Methanobacterium sp.
ATTCTACAAACATAAATAATTATCATCTCAATAGTAATTGTTTAATAGAGACAGATTATTGTTAATCCTATTAATAAATCAATCATTACTTAATAAAAAAATGTGCATAATACTAAATAACTATATTAAGCATATTCAAGAAAATGTTAAATAGAATATTAATAATAAGTTGAAGAGATTGTAAATTTTAATTGAACAAAAATATCTGGATAAATAATCAAGAAGGGATAAAATGGATTATACGTTAATTTCAACTATCTACTCAATAGAACCAATTATGGTGTGTATAACACAGTTTTCTCCCAAAAAAGTTGTTTTGTTAAGGGAAGAAGATGCTCCCCCAGCCAAGCTAAAGGTGGAACAGATAATTTCTGAAACCGTGGGAAACTTCATATATATTGAAACAAAAATTACCAGTCTTTATGATGTTGTCAGGATTGCAAAGGACACAGTCGATGTAATAGAAAACGAAAAGGCAGACAACCGAAAACTTTTTGTAAATATTAGTGGCGGTAGAAAACCTCAAGCTTTAGGAGCTTTATTTGGATGTTATGCTCGTCACGGAGATATAGAGAGAATAGTTTATGTTACAGAAGAGGACAGTCAAACCATAGACTTGCCGATACTGAACTTTGGTTTGTCAGCGACTAAAAGAATGGTTTTAGAAGAATTGACTAAAGACGGGAAAAGCGTCAAAAATTTAGCAATCCGAATTGGAATTAGTAGGGGAATGACCTACAACCACATCAGAGAGTTGAGAGAAATGGGATTCATATCTCCAGACAAACTCGAAATAACCACTGCAGGTAAATTAGCAATTATATAAAAAAAAAGTTTAAATGCAGTGCTAAATTCTCTCTTTTTATTTATAAATTAGTTTTTTTGGATTTTCAATAGACATCTTCTGAATTTCTGATTTTTTAAGGCCCAAATCTTCCAAGGTTTTAATGTACATTTTCATCCCCTCTGAAGGCGAATGATTATGCTGTTGACCAAAATCTGTGGCCATTATACATCTCTTTGCTCCAACCTTCTGGATTGAATTCTTTATATTTATCGGATCAAGGTTTTGATGTTTTTCCATGCATGTTACATAGCAATGCTCCAAAAATGCATGTTTTGACATTTCTTTTTGCTCTTCTAGAGTTGCCGATACAACTCCTGCAAATGGATGATTAACAACAATTTTCCATATTCCGTGACCATGTGCAATATCTATTAATTTAAAGATTTGTTCAGGTTTTAAATGTCCTGTTAACAACACCATATTGTTATCTGCAATCACATGTATGATCTCTTCTACCTTGTTCATATCGAAGTTAACAGAAGATGCAGAGATTGTTGGAAACCATACGAACTTACCATCCATGGCAGCACATGTTTTTACAGCCTCTAAATTCAGTCCCCCAACACTTTCATTTAATACAACTCCTCCAAAAACAGGGAATCCTGTGACTTCAGAAGCAATTTTGGCCCTGCCGGATGTTGGTTCGATGTGTGACTTTAATACAATTGAATGCATGAATTCCTTTTTTGAATTTAGTGCTGCTTCAATATCAGATTCTAGCCTAGGCTTAATATCGGGGGAGGTATGAATATGAATATCTGTTACATCCTTCAGAACAGGAGTTTTAATAGAATCATTGGATATTTCCTTGTTTTCTAACTTCATTGTATAGGTTACCTCCTTGGGAATCCATGGTAACTATTAAAGGTCCGAAATCTTTGACCTCAAGTTCCCATATTGCCTCAGGAACACCTAAATCAAGCCAGTTCACATCATTTACTCTTAAAATGGATTTTACGTATAGAGCTGCACAGCCACCAACAGCAGAAAGGTAGGCTTTCTTGTTGTTTTTAAGAGCCTTTGCAGTTTCCTCATCCATTCCTCCCTTTCCAACTATGAGTCCAGCACCCATATTAATCACTTCAGGTTCGTATGGATTCATCCTCGTGCTTGTTGTTGGGCCCACAGCCACCATATCGTAACCATCTTCAGTTTTTTTGATTATTGGCCCTGCATGGAAAATAACAGCTCCTTTAATGTCTACAGGTGCACCTTCTTCTATGATTCGTTTGTGTGCGCTGTCCCTAGCTGTAAATATTGTTCCAGAAATGTATACAATGTCCCCAATTCTCAAATTTGATGTATCTTCCGATGAAATTGGTGTTTTTAGTTTCACGTTCATATGTTCACCTTTAACAGGATAAAAGTTTCATAAATTTTTTATTCTTTGATCAGATCTTCAATTCTACGATTTAAAAATAAAGAAAAACTATCTGTAACTTGATTAATTAAATCGTTCAATTGATGTTTCTCCAAAAATAGATCTGGAAATTTCATAGTCAGGGCAAAATAAGTTTTACCTTCATTTTGACGAACACCTGAAAATTTTACCTCCACTACTTTACTGGTTGTGTACATCCTCCAAGTTTCAAGACCCTTTTCGATTTCATCTAAATCATTTTTATCAAATTTATCTTTGGTGTAATAAATTAAATATTTTATTCCTTCAAATGGGCCTGGTTTAACACCATCTTCTATATCTAATTTCAGTTTTGGTTTCATTTAATCACTTTTTTAAAC
>WASR01000093.1 GCA_009712615.1 Methanobacterium sp.
GGGTGCACCAGTATTGAAAGTAACAATTGATGAAAAGGATTACATAAAAACAAAGAATGATTCTGTTAAAGAGGATAATTTAGGAAGTCTACCTACTTTCTGAAGATTCTGAACTTTTGTTAAATTGGTCTGTAAAACTTTTTTTTCTTGAAGCGATCTCGTAGATATTAAAATAAAGAAGTTAGTTTATTAACTTCTTTTAAAATTTTTTTACATATCTATGTTTAATTATATGGTGTATTCCTTTGGAGGTTCACCAGAGAAATCAGAGATTGTGGCTTTTCCGGTTATATACAATGCTTCCAGATTTGGATTGTCTGCTGTTTCATACTGTGCTTTAACAATTTCACTTTGTTCAATGATTGCTTTTTTAATCTCGATATCATCTGAGAATACAACTTCACCACTGAACCTGAACCATACAAATTCCGGACTCGCTGTAACTAACTCAACAGATGGTGATTTTTTTATTTCTTTGTATAGTGGGTTTTGGTTGCTTGTGCAGAAGTAAAGTTTTCTGTCATGTTCCAACATGAACATGAAAGGTCTAACTTTGGGTTTACCATCTAAACCAACTGTTGCAAGGTACTCTATTGGATTTTCTTCTAAAAATTTTGTTACATCATTCATGGTTATCAACTCCATTCTTTAATAAGTACAGTTACTGTATTATGTAAAGTATTTATATAGCCTCCATCCAACTGTAAACCAACTATCCACATGTAAAGTCTTAAGTCAGTTATCAAAAATTTAAAAAAATTTGTTTATGGTAAAAATATGAACGAACTAAACTTTCCCGAAGGATTTGAAGAAATAAAATGTCCTGCAGAAAAAACAATCACATTAATAGGCAATAAATGGTCATTACTAATCATAAGAGAACTAATAATTGCGGATAGGCCCTTAAGATACAATGAGTTAGCCAAAAATTTGAAAAAAATTAGTTCAAGGACGTTATCAAAGAAATTAAAAAATATGGTGAACTATGGAATCATAAAAAAAAACATCTTTGATGAATCACCAATTAAAGTAGAATACTCATTAACAGAAAAAGGAAAAGAACTCTATAAAGTAACTCAACCCATGGCAGATTGGAGTTTAAAGTGGCACAACTTTTAATTTTGGCATTTAAGAAAAATAAAAGGATCTTTTCATAATTCCATCAATTAAGAATGATTCAGGATTTATAATCTCCAAACTCAATGAAATGTAATTATTCACACATTGCATCAGTACCATATTTTAATTCGATTTTTTTTGTATGATTAACACTATTTTTCTGCCAAATTACAATATCAACGATATGTATTTATAAACAGATGGGAATATTATCATTGTAATAATTTTAACATATATTAATTGGGGGGCTAACTTACGAAAATTAATAAAATACCAATAATATTTCTTTTAATAATCATATTTGGATGTATTTCAACTGTGAATGCTGAAAATCCACTGCAAACCACAACTGATTCAGGTTCTAACATTCAATATCCTGTAGATCCATCGCTACTGTTTTCTGGCACGTTATCTCTTGCGACCTCAAAAACAACTGTCGATGCAGAAGATACTGTAGATATCATGGTAACATTAACAAACACTGGTTTAATAAATTGGAGCCCAGTATCTGTATACATACCAATACCTAACGGTACTGAGTTCGTATCCTTTGTGGTGCCTGATAGAAATCTTCAAAACTACGATCCAAGTTCAAATTTATGGAATCTCAACGTAATGGAATATATGCCTAGGGGTTCCCAAAAAACTGCAATTTTAACTGTTAAAGTGCTCCCTGAAGCAGCTGGGAAAACTTTAAGCGTAATTGCTCAAGTTAATCAGTTAGTGTTGGAAGGATATGGTGTTGATATGGCTAAATATGTTCAATCACGATCAGTGAATTTGAAGGTTAATGGTGGATACTGGAGTGGCAATGGAACAAATTCTGGGCCAGGTGGTGCTACTGCCTTTTCAAATCCTTGGGCAAACACATCGAGTGGAATCTACAACGGTAACCAACTTGTGAAGTTGCAGGTGAATGGAAAGGAAACAATATACTACACAACCAACGGTAAAACTCCTAACAACGTGAGCTTGAAATACACCAAGCCAATCCACATTAATTCAACAACAGTATTGAAATTCATTGCAGTGGATCAATTTGCACATAAATCCTCAGTTTACACTAAAAACTACGTAATAGACAAAATTCCTCCTAAAGTAGTTAATGCAACACCTAAAAACAACCATGCAGGTTTCTCACTAACTGCACCAATAACCCTGACATTCAACGAAAAGATCTCCAAAGCCAGCCAATACAACAACATTCAGATTAAAAACAAAAACACCGGAAAACTGGTATCAATCACAAAATCAGTGACAGGAAATAAATTAACACTTAAAATGGTTCGAAGTAGACTGAGTCTCAACAACTACCAAATATACATACCTACAGGGGCATTTAAAGACCAGGCCGGGAACAAAAACTCGAAGTATGTATCGAAGTTCAAAACCAGCAAATATTAAATTAAATAGGATCTAAACAGATGTTTCAGTTCTTATTTATTTTTATCACTCTTTTTTTTTGGCTTTGATTTAATTAATCTAATTTTAATGACCTGAACTCATATCTTGAAATTTGTTTCTAGGTCATTTAGAATTGTTCTCATATCTTTTTTTACGATTACTGATATCAAAGAGTGTTGATCTGCTCATTAAAAAGTTTTTATCAGCATCGTAAATAGCAGTGGCATTGACAAGAACTGTTATTATTGATCCATCCTTTTTGATCATGTCGAATTCTAGATCGTACACAAATCCACGTTCTAGGAAGCCGGGATAATTTTTTTCAAATTTTTTAGCACTTTCTTCCGTTACAATTTCGCTGAACTTCTTTTTACCGATGATTTCGTCCACTGTGTATCCGAGCCAGTTTAGTTCGGTGCTGTTAATTTTAACAAAATAACCATCTTTATCTAGGGAGTGATAACCGCAGGGGGCATTGTTATAAATATCCGAAAGTTCTTGATATGCATTTTCAAGTTCTGCAGTCCTTTCTTGAACCCTCAACTCCAGATTATCATGTGCATCCTTGAGTTTTGCCTGACTTTCTGCCAACTTCTTATCGAGCTTATGTTTGTAGATGGCAGTTTCAATTGAAATCAGAAGCATTTCCGAACTCACGGGTTTATTTACAAAACCATAGGGATTGGTAAATTTTATTCTTTCGAAGGTGTTTGTGTCTGTGAATGCACTCATGTAAACAATTGGGATGTCGTAACTGGATTTTATTTCTTCTGCAGCTTCAATTCCATCCATCTCTCCTTTGAGGCTTATGTCCATGAGTATTAAATCTGGTTTGAACTCTTCGGCCTTGTTGATTGCATCCTCTCCAGTGGAGGCGATTCCCACAACATCAAATCCAAAGTTTTTCAGCATGTTCTTGATGTCCATGGCTGTGATTACTTCATCTTCAACAATCAAAATTTTATCCTGCATTTATTATCACAGTAACTAGTATGTGCTTCAATTGGTTTTATAAGTTATTAATTAATAACCTTCAATGGCTGAGATATCATCGTTACATTTAGGTAAATAAACCATTTATCACTGCTACTAACTAAGATCCAAATTTATGAAAGATCAAAGCCCATTTTTTCACCAAAGTTTAAAATATTAACAAATTAAAAGATCACATTTAGAAGCACGGAAATTTGAGAGTGAATTAAACAGAAAATCATAGGGAGTGTTACATTTGCGCATAGTTTATCAGGATAAAAAGAAGGGAGTAATAGAAGTAGTTCCAGAAACACTCGATGATCTGTGGCATTTATCCCATATAATAGAGAAGGGTGATTTGGTATCATCCCTCACAAGTAGAAGGATCCAGGATTCTACAGGAGAAAGGATCAGGAGTGACAGAGGAATAAAAAAGACATTCTTCATGGGTGTGAGGGTGGATGATATCAGTTTCCACAAGTACACAGGAAAATTAAGGGCAACAGGAACCATAGAAATAGGGCCAGAAGACCTGGTGCCGCTTGGCTCCTTCCACACCCTCGATCTCAAGCTTAAAAATTCAATAAAAATTCAGAAGGAACACTGGTCCAAATGGAACCTTAAAAGACTTAAAGATTCCATAAAGTCTTCAAAAAAACCATCAGCATTAATAGTTGCAATAGAAGACGATGTTGCTGACATAGGAATCATAAGACAGTACGGAATAGACTACTACGGGCCAATAATCGGCAGTATATCTGGTAAAAGAATAGTACAGAAAAATCGTAAACAGGCCATAAATGACTTTTTTACAGAACTGGCAGAAGTAATCAAAGGGTTTAAGGAAGTTAAAACTGTTATACTGGCAGGACCTGGATTTTCAAAGGGGGATTTCCATGATTTTCTCGTTCAAAAGTACGCTGACATAGCCAAGATGACAGTACTCGAAAGCACAGGTGCGGGTGGAAGAACTGGGATAACGGAAGTTCTAAAGAAGGGAGTAATAGAAAAAATGGCCACAGAGGGAAGAATTGCCTTTGAATTCAGAAAAGTTGAAGAATTACTCTCAGAAATCGGAAAATCCTCAAAACTCGTTGCATACGGTAAAAAAGAGGTAAGTGAAGCAGTTCAAACAGGAGCAGCAGAAACCCTCCTTGTAATAGATGAACTGGTACGTGAAAAGGACATTGAACAATTAATGGATCTAACGGAAAACATGGGTGGAAACGTCGTGATAATAAGCAGTGAACACGACGGAGGAAAACAATTATCCTCTCTGGGAGGAATTGCATCCACACTCCGATATCCGCTCACAAGAACCTAAAAACCAAATTTCAATGATTTAAAAAACAATTAGGAGAATAAAGTTTGAACGACTTAATCATCGTGGTTACAGTTTTTTTGGCATCCCTACTACTAACACTGGGATTTAAGGAACTCATAACCAGATTCGGTGGAAATCTCTACACGAGCATAAGGGGAGGCACTCCCAGAGCAGTGGGCATAGCTCCTTTCATAGTTCTTCTCATCTTCTTCCCAGCTCCAGGCAAATATCTAATACTCATAATAGGCTTATTTGCACTTTTAGATGATATTATTGGAAGAAAAAAAATTCAGGGAAGCAAATTAGAATTTGGACAGCTTTCAAGGGGTATTGGAATGCTGCTTGTCATGGTGGTGGGATACTTCTACCTTGGACCAGTTTCAATACTAATAGCACTCATGATCCAGCCCATGAACATAGCAGACATGCAGCCCGGAACAGCCTGTACAACAGTTATAATCATGGGAGCACTGGTATTTTTCGGAGTTTTAGCACTCGGACACTTTTACCTCCCAGTACTGTTACTAATTGCAGCATGCCTAGGATACGCACCAATGGACTACAGGGGCAAAATAATGATGGGTGAAGTTGGAAATCACAGTTTTGCAGTGGCACTTGGTGTTTCATTCGCATTTTTAGGAGGTTTAATTGGAAACTTCACACCAATAACAACTTTCATCGTAACCTTCATCCTGTTCTTGGTAACAACCATGGTGATAGCCTATCTAAGAC
>WASR01000284.1 GCA_009712615.1 Methanobacterium sp.
ATTATAACCATTATATTCGTGTATTTTGACCAATCCAGGAACTATTTAATCTTTTTTTAAAATTTAGAAAATGATAATGGATTGTTTAATATTTTTAAGGACAAGTTAATACCCTAAAATTCTACTGTTTTTTATAGTTTTCCGTTAAAACTTTACATGGAAACTATTTATTACATAAATTTCATAGGTAAGGTATGAACTCATGGAATTATGTGAAAGATTTTTTGGGAATCATTGCACTAATTGTTTTCAGTGTACTAACATTCATTTCCCTGTCATTATATCCTGGATCTTATTCCATTGCATTTAATTGGCTCAGTAATTTGGGAAATATTTATTTAAATCCCATGGGGGCAATTTACTTTAACCTGGCCTGTATTATCACCGGAATAATTTTAATTCAATTCATAATACAATTTTATAGGTGGGATACTGGAAAGCTTTTTGAAAGAATTCTACTTGTCCTGGCCATTCTTTTAGGAATTTTTGCATCGATTTCATTGATATTTGTAGGTATTTTTCCAGAGACAAATATTCACCTACATGTAATAGCAGCAACAGGAGTGTTTGAAGCACTGTTCCTATCTATCATATTAATGACTGGAGCTATATTCAATCATCCAAAGTTCATGATGAGTGTTGCTTTAATAGGATTCTTGGCTGTTATAATCGATCTGTTTTTCTTAACCATACTTTCTCTACCGAAGTACCATGATGCACTTGCAACACCAAACCCTGTCCTACCAATTCCAGGTTTGGAATGGTCCGCAGTTTTTTTATCACTCATCTGGCTTGCGGCCTTATCCTACAATATGTACAAAATGAAGATTTGAACTTTAATTTGCAAAGACCCATTTCAGGTGTTAAACACACATTTTAATCCTATTTCTTTTTAGATACGAAACCTTTATATGCACGCAAGTACATACTTGCATCGATGAATACTGAAGATAAAATACTCGATGCAACCATTGAACTCCTAGATAACGAAGGAATAAACGGTGCAACAACCAGAAAAATTGCTAGTGAAGCAGGGGTTAATGAAGTAACAGTATTTAGGAAATTTAAAAATAAAAAGAGGTTGTTAAGAGCAGCTAAGGAAAGGGGTGCAAACCAATTTCTGGAAGAACTTGAAACCCTTTTTGACATCGATGAAGTGGATGATGTAGAAACCTACCTCATGACCATATGGAAAAACGCATCAAAAAAGATTGACAAGAGGATCAACTTAATACGAATTTCAATGGAAGAAGTTAGGGGAATTCCAATAGAAGACAAAGTTTTTCCCAAAATTTCACGATTGATTAAACAACATCTGGCAGAATACTTCCAAAAACTCATTGACAAGGGAATAGTAAAGGATATTGATCCTGATGCTGCTGCAATGACCATATTCAGCATTGTATTCCATATAACGATTTACGGAAAGATATATGAACACTATCCCGAAGAAACCATGGAAAAAAACATGGAAGACAGTTTGAAAATATTCCTCCATGGAATACTCAAAACTTGAATGATGAATTGACTGAAATTTACGTGTTTTTAACTTTTATTATGCTGAAAACAACAAAATATTGATTTAACAGTGGATTAGAATGCATTGGATTTGATAATTATGATTAAAGACGTAAGAGAAATATTTAAAAATGATATTAAAACCGCGTTACACAGTCCAGCGGTTATGATAGTCATTTTTGTGATAATTATAATCCCTTCACTGTACGCACTATTAAATATACAGGCCACATGGGATCCCTACTCCAAGACATCCAACATAGAAGTGGCAGTTGTAAATGAGGATGTGGGATACTCTTTAAACGGCACCCAATACAATGTGGGAAGCATGGTTGTGGATGAGCTAAAAAACAACACCAAATTCAGCTGGCAATTTGTTGACAAAGATACTGCATTGGATGGTGTTAAAAATGGGAAATATTATGCAGCACTGATAATACCCAATAACTTCACGGAAAATCTGCTTTCCATACAGAACAACACACCTCAACAAGCCCATATAGAATACATAGCCAACGAAAAAACCAATCCCGTAGCAACACGAATAACCAACGCAGGAATGGACACATTACAGTCCCAAATTAATGATCAGGTTGTTCAGACAGTTGACGGTATCATATTCGGTAAATTAAGTGATGTTGGTAATTTAGTTGCACAAAACAAGGCAACCTTCCTCAAGGCCAAAGCATTTATGAACGAATTAAATGGAAAAATAGGAACAATTGATGCCACAATAGGGCAGGCAAATTCCGACATGTCAACTGTTCAGACTGTCTGGCCAAAGGTCAATTCAGCATTACCTGAAGTTCAAACCAACTCAAACAAGGTGAGGAGTTTGTACGACAACCTCTACAACGAGGTGGCATCAGATCCTCAAAAGGCAAAGGCAACCATAACAAACATGGAATCCCAGCTAAATGATGCACTGGTGCTTTTGAAATTTGTGGATGATGTTCTGCAAAGCTTATACGACGTAACCGGAGACCAAAACCTGTTACCTATCATAAAACAGGTGAAAACTGATATAAATTACGTTAACAATACATTGACAATACTTAAACAAGTAGCAACTGATCTAAACAATGGAACCAGTCCAAATGGGGATCTGACCAAACTTAAAAGTGCCATCGACACCATGGACGATGCAGTAAATCTCCTTGCAAATAACAGGGAAAATATAAGCAACCAGATAAATACAGCAGCAGCTCAGCTCAGTGTTGTTAATTCAAAATGGCCTACAATCAAGTCGGAAATTCCAGTTGCAACCGCAAAAATTAACTCCATAAGTGAGGCAGATATTGACAACCTGATAGCATTCTCAGACAAAAACCAGACAGCCGTACAAAATTACTTCAGTTCACCAGTTGTGCTGGATCAAAACGACATGTACCCAATAGAAAACTACGGATCTGCACTGGCACCATTTTACATACCAATATCCCTATGGATAGGAAGCTTAATTTCAGTGGCCATGATAAGTATGAGGGTAAAATCCAGGAAGATTTACAATGCCGAAAGCATTTACATAGGGAGAATGGGACTTTTCCTTATAATAGCATTCTTCCAGGCACTCCTTGCAGGAATTGGATCAATACTCCTGGGTGTTCAGATGACCTCATCGGTGCTGTTCCTCTTGACAACGCTGTTCATTGGAATATGTACCATGATAATTGTTTACTCAATGACATCAACACTGGGAAATGCTGGTAAAAGTCTGGCAATAGTCATACTGGTGTTCCAGATTACTGCAACAGGCGGAATATTCCCACTACAAGTACTGCCCAACACATTCCAGGCAATACATCCATACCTACCTGTATCATACGGAGTGGGGGCACTGAGGGAAATTGTTGGGGGTATTATTTGGAGCACTTACTGGTACAACATAGCAATACTGGCAGTATTCACCCTGGCATTCTTTGCAGTAAGCCTGGTAATAAAGGAAAAGATGAACAAACGTGCACATCTCATGGAAGACAAATTAAAAGAGAGCGGCTTGTTCTAATTCCTAAAACCATTAAGTGGGAATAAATATTTCCCACAAATTAATGGGGAATAACAGCTAAATAAGGACTAAACCAAACCCCTACTATTTTTTTTAATTTTTCGCATTTTATTTATCAAATATGTTAAAAGTAGGATTAAATCAAAATTTTTCCATAACCCGGTAAAAATCTAGTTTTCCACTCCCTTAAAATCAGTTTAAAGAGTAATTTTATTTCAAAGTTAATACAGAATATAATGGGGGTTTTACCAAGATGATCTTGAAAAATGAAATAGTAATTCCAAAGGCTGAAGATGAGTATTTAGAAGTGCGCAGATTGGTGGTGAAGGGATCAGATTTTGAAATAGGAAAAGACCTTGCAAAAATTGGAATGGAAGAATATGAGATCAAGTTAGATGAGTATCAATCTTCTGTTTATGGCAAAGCAAGGCAGAATTATATGAAACGAAATTTTCCAGCATTAGCAGAAAGAGCTCTTGGTGTGGCTGATGCTTTTAATTTAGATCCAAACAACACAAAATATGATACTACTGTTTTACCATTTGATCTAGGAGATATATCATGTTCTGCCATATATTTTCCAGGATCTTTAACAGAAACTAACCACCCCTGTATTTGCAGAAATTTAGACTGGTACGAAGGCAGTGTAACGGAGTTAGAATCTGTATTAATGGGTATTAAAGGTAAACCTGCAAGAAAGTCCCTTTCAAGAATAACGGCTGTCGAGTTCTATCCTGAAAATGGATACAGCACAGTACAGCTGGGATCACATGATCTACTAAACCCTCCAATGGACGGAGTCAACGAAAAAGGACTATTTGTAACCATTTTAACAGATTTACAGGGATTAAAAACTCCAATGCCGTTTGGAGGTGCCATAGATACTGGAATGTCCTTCCCACAACTCACCACCATGATCCTAAATAAGTGTGCCACTGTAGAGGAAGCTAAATTGGAAATTCTTCAACAAAGGGTTTACTTCCCATTTAGGGCTCAACATTTTCTTATAGGGGATAAAGAGGGTAATGTAACACTTTTTGAAATAGATGGAAGTTCGGGTCTGTACTACTTCATAGATGGAATTCCAAATAAACCATTCATAGTAACCAACCATTCCATGCACTTGTATCCAGAACCCTCAAAATTCCCAGAACACGATCCAAAGGAAGGATACAACACATTCAATCGATGGAATAGGTTGGATAATTACATCAGAAATCATGAAGGTGTTTTCACAAAGGAAGACATGTTCGAGGCAATGAGCCTGGTTTACAGTCACTACAAGGATCCTATGGCAGCAGGAGGATCATTCCCATTTACAGAAAGATCCATGTACACCTACGTTGCAGATATAGAAGAAAAAACAATAGAAGTCAAATTTTATAGAAAGGACGGACCAGCAACAGATGAAACAGACGAACCATCAATAATTTTCCATGAACCAATTACATTAACAGTGAACCAGAAATAACACAACGATAATTGTGGGTTAAATCGTATTTTGGATAAACCTGCAGATGTAGTTTAACTTAAACTACATCCAATATTTTGGATGAAAGAGTTGTTTTAACATGAACATTAACGAAAACTCACTAATTGCCCCATGTGGAATGAACTGTGCCCTCTGCATGGCCTATTTAAGGGAAAGGAATAAATGTCCCGGATGCAGAGGACCTGATGATAATAAAGCCAAAACTACACTAAAATGTAAGATGAAAACATGCGAATTCTTTAACAACGATGAAAATAGTTTTTGTTTTGAATGTGATGATTTTCCATGTGATAAAGTGGAGCACATCGACAAGAGATACAGAAACAAGTACCATATGAGTATGATAGAAAACCTTAAATCCATAAGAGATTCAGGAATTGACAATTTTTTAAGGGATGAAGAAAAAGAATGGACATGCCCTAAATGTGGAGGGACAATCTGCGTTCATAAAGGGTACTGTTACAGTTGCGGTATGATTTACTATGTAATAAATAAAAAATAATTTATTTTAAATTTACCAGATCC
>WASR01000130.1 GCA_009712615.1 Methanobacterium sp.
CAAATAACGTTATTATTAACTCAAAAATTTATTATAAGTTGTATTTATCACTGGATTTACTCTTTTTGGGGTGATGCTGTGGAGGATGTTTCAAAAAACACGGGCTGTCAAATCACCAACTGATTGTATACGACTCGATTTAGGTAAACCAGTTTTATTTACTTATTTCTGTTAAAAATATTAAGTCATTGATGAGTTCGGTCAACAGCTGAAATAAAAACCTTTAATTGTGCTTTAATTTCAATAAATCCTTTTAAACAGCTGTTTTTTTAGTTTTTAAATCAAAACGTTTATATACGATCTTGAAGGTATAGGGAAACCAGTCCAAAAAATCTAATCAATTAAGATTTTTGCGATCAGAGGCGAAATAATGAACAAAGAACTATTTGCAGTATTTTGTGTTGTTACCATATTGGCTGGTACAGCACCAATATTTGCAGCGAACACAACAACCACCAAAACAGTGGTTTTAACTGGCAATCAAACTGCAAAATTAACTGCAGTACAAACACAGTTAAATGATCTTATTAACAAGATAGAAAGTCTTAAAAAAACCTACAACAATACCACAAAGAATAAAGGACTACTAAACGCGTTAAACCAGTACGAAAAACAGGCAACTAAACTAAACACTTCAATAACAAGCTACCTTAAAAACCCGACAGCACCTGCAAACATCAAGATCAAAAACTTCCAGATCAAGACCAAGCAGCTACAATGGAAGGTTAATGTAACAGAGAAGGTGTTAAAGAAGAATAACATCAAAAAACCAGTGAAACCAATCAAACCAGTGGTACCAGTACACCCGGTCGGACCTGAACCAGTTAAAAAACCAGTTAATCCAGTAGTACCAGTACATCCAGTAGGAAACTGCACAACTAACGCAACCAAATAAATTTGGATAGTACTTTTTTTTAGGGGATAAAAACCCTAATCAATTCTTTTTTAGAAATTAAAATTTATATTAAACCATAATTTTCTTAGATAATATCAGAAATCTTATCCAGGACCATGAAACATGGATAAATATTTAGAACAATAGTCCCATACTATAAGCGAGTGATAGAATGAGCATGAGAAGACCAACACATCCTGGTGAAAAAATTTTACTTAAAACAAGGCCTCAATTTATTTCAACCCTCGAATCAGCCTTTATCCGATTGATAATATTATTATTACTCCTATATTTCTTCACGGCATTAATTGGACTTTTTGCAGCTATACAGGGCAGAATTGACTATCTCACAACGGTGCCATTTGTTCAGTACTCCACATATGTACTGCTCATTATAATCGCAATACTTTTCTTCTGGATTTTATGGAACTTCCTCAGCTGGAGATCCACTTGGTACACAATCACAACCCAGAGGGTACAGATAAAAAGCGGAGTACTGAGTACTAAAAGTGTTTACATTCACTTCAACAAGATGCAGGATATTGAAGTAACCCAAAGTCTGGTACAGAGAATATCCAGTTCAGGAGATATTGAAATATTTGGTGGTAGGGATAAAACCAACCTCATACTGGAGGACATACCAAAACCAAACCAAGTTGAAGATCTAATAAACCAAAGGATAGAAGTACTGAGCAGGGAACCTGATTCAAGGGCATCGCACCGTAATGAAAGGTACGATGATGACAGGTTTTAAATGAAACTGGAGATGACTTAGAAAAATGTTTTGTCCAAACTGCGGTGCTAAAAACCCTGAAGATGCAAGGTTCTTTAACCAATGTGTAACCAACATAAAAGCAATGCAGGGACCTTATAAAAGAGACGACGTAGATCAGGACAATTTTTCAAGATCAGATACCCTAAATTCTACTGAAGAAGATTTGGATGGTGAAACAGAAGATTCCATTGTTCATTGTTTAATATGTAAAACAGGTTCAATGCATCCAACCATTCATTCTGGAACCTTCGGCTTTGGAACAAGAAAAATGCTCATCTGCAACAACTGTGGAGCTAGCTTTGAAATTAAAGGTCAAAAATATAAATTATCAGAAATTATAGATAATTCACAGCCCATCTGGATAAAATACGGCCATCAAACACTCACAGAAGCTGAATGGATCAGGAAAGTGAAGGTGGTGTTTCAGACGAGGAACAAAAGAAAATTAACAGGGAAGCAGAGGAATTAAAGAAGCAGGAAATCGCAAAACAGAAGGAAAAGGATGCAAATGATTTTCTGATGGGACTGGAAAATGGAAGTATACCAATTAAGTACACTGGACAATCCCCAGTCATACTCAAGAAGGATGAAGTCATCTCGATTATAATGGAAAATATCAACCTACAAGAACCACGAGCTGTAAGACAGACACATGCAGCCTATGGTGGACCAACCATAAGGGTGGCCAAGGGAGTTTCCTTCAGGATGGGTGGAGCATCAGCAAGGAGCGAATCACACGAAGAGATAAAGGTCATAGATAATGGTAAATTGGTACTCACAAATAAAAGGCTCCTATTTATAGGAACCAAGAGGACAGTGAACATAGATCTCCGGAAGATCATGGCCATAGTACCATACAAGGATGGTATAGAATCTCAACGTGAAAACAAACAGAAACCAGAATACTTCACAGGCACAGATAGGCACGCATTGAACTACACCATAAACGGGAGATCAGGAACAGTTCCAATTTATGGCAACGTATTGAAGGCAGCTATTCAGGGATTAATTTCAAATCTTCAGTAATCAATGAACAAATATTTTAGATAAACTTGGGATGATGATAAGAAAATGAGCACGAAGAAACAGATCATACGATCTGCAACAGGCAGGATGATTGATTCAGAAACTGTGAAGATATTAGATGGATCCCAAACACTTAAACCTGACGATGTGGTGGTGGTTATCCATGCAGAAGACTATAAAAAAACATTTGAGAAAATGATGGAAAGAATCAGTGAGATGGATGAGAAGGTCAATGACCAGTCCAAACTCTTGAAAGAAAATGCAATCCAAGAAAAGAAGGGTTTCATCGGAAGATTTAGAAAACCTAAAGAATAGTTCAAGCACCTTTTTTTTAAGTTCTAACTCTATTGCTACTCAAGTATTCAATTTTTTCAGTATTCTAACAAAAATAACTTCTTAAACCATATTTTGATGTTAATAAAGAAAAATAGGAATATTTAGGGAGAATAACTCCCTAAATCCATGTTGTTATTTACCATTTCCCTTTTCGGTTTTTATGATCTCTGGTTCATCGTCGTGGATGTAGTTTTCACCACGAAGTGCTGAGAGAATTGCTGCGCCAAGGGATAGTGCTGCGCCAATGTAGAATGAAATTCTAAGTGATGGCATGAATGCAGCTGCAAATGTTTGGGGGAACCATGTTGTTCCTTCCAACGTTGTCTGGGTTGCTGGAGGTATCATTGCAGCCACTGATGGGGGTAAACTGGCTATTATATTTCCAATTGGATTGTACCCTAAAAAGGCTGAGAATAGCGCTCCAGTAGGGGGGATACTGTTGAGTAGTGGTGCTAACTTCACAGCCCCTATGGCGGTTAGCGATGCTGTCACAGCATCAGGATATCGCTGGGTGATACCAACTATGAGTATGGTGAAGAACATTGCCATACTTGCAGTAAATGCAGTGTTCATGACAGTAGTCATCATTCCAGATGCAACACCCCTCTCATTTGCAGGAACTGAGTTCATTATCGATGCACTGTTTGGAGATCCGAACATTCCACTTCCAATACCCATGAGTAGGAGTGCAAATGCGAAGTAGATGTAGTCGAAGTTGTATGGTAGTGCTGCTAACAAGAGAAATGCAACTGTATTTATAACCATTCCAAATGTTGCGATCCACCTTGGACCGTACTTATCTGACATCCAACCTGAAATTGGCCCCATGATAATCACACCTGCAGTCAGGGGCAGCATATAGATACCGGCCCAAAATGGTGTTGATTCATAACTATACCCATTTAAAGGAAGCCATATTCCCTGCAGTAAGAGAATGAGCATGAACATCATACCGCCTCTACCCAGTGCATTTAAAAGTGCAGCTGAATTTGCGAAGGTAAACATTTTTATCCTGAAGAGCTTGAGGTTGAACATGGGATACTCCACACGCCTCTCCACAAATGGGAAGATTATCAGGAATATGAGTCCAGCTACAGATGACAGTATGACCCATGGATTTGACCATCCCATTGGATCGTTTTTGTAGGGCATGAGACCGTAGGTTACACCAACCAAGAGAAGTGTGATACCCAGAATAAATATCGCATTTCCCCAGAGATCAAGTTTAGTTTTAGGAGATTTAATGGAGGTTTCCTTAAGCTTTAAACTTGACCATATGGTTCCGACAATACCAAATGGTACACTGACTAGGAAAACAAATCTCCAGTCGTAGATTGCCAGAATACCTCCAAGTATCAGGCCTATGAATTGTCCTGACATGAGTGCAACCATGTTTAGACCAAGTGCTTTACCCCTTTCAGTTGCCGGGAAAGCATCTGTCAATATTGCTGAAGTATTTGCCATGAACAGTGCACTACCTATAGCTTGAAGAATCCTAAATATGATTATTTCAAGTGCACCTGCATTTCCAGTTGAAGGTGTGAAGTACAGTAGTACCGATGCAACTGTAAACACTAAAAATCCGAGCTTAAATAATTTAACCCGCCCATAAATATCTGAAAGCCGACCAAAACTCAAAAGTAACGTTGCAGTAACAAGGCCGTAACCCATGAGTATCCATAAGAGGTACTGGAAAGAGTTTAGTGGATCGATGTGTATCCCGTTAAAAATTGCTGGTAGGGATATTAAAACGATGCTCATATTCACCATTCCCATGAGGGAAGCAATCAGCACGTTTGATAGGGCTATCCATTTATACTCCATTTAATACCCTCCAATAAAATTTAACATCTTTTTCTTTTAATCCTAATATTCGTTTTCTATGAAAGTATCCATTCACTTTGAAATCACCTAAACATTTTAAATAAAAATAAAGAACTTTAATCCATTTAAATAAAATTTTTTTTAAGGAACAACCATAACTGGAACCTTAGAAGACCTAACCACACGTTCTGTAACACTTCCAAGGGCAATTCTGTCAAATCCATGTCTTCCAGAAGCACCCATAACAATCAGATCAACATCCATCTCTTCAACAGTCTTTATAATTTCCTGATATGGTTTTCCATCACGAACAACCATGGTGATATCAGTTTCAGCATTGAAGTTTTCTGCAGATCTAAGTTTTTCAATGAATTTTTCTGCAATATTCTCTGCTTCCTTCTTAAGAGGTTCGTACATATCCTGATTTGAACCTGGAATGGTTGAAAATGGAACCACTAATGTGGGGCTGTACAATTCAAAAACATTCAAAACAAGAATCTCTGCATCGCTTTCATTTGCAATCCACAATGCATGTTCAGCTGCTTTTTCTGCATTTTCAGAACCGTCTGTTGTTATTAATATTTTACTATACATGGTATTAGATCCTAAAAAAATTTATTAATATAAAAATATTCAAATTAAAATTCAATGAAATACTATATGTAC
>WASR01000088.1 GCA_009712615.1 Methanobacterium sp.
GATGAAATGGATAGTAATTTTTATAATTTTAAAAGTAATCCCTCTATGCGATAAAAGTTAGATATGCAAAGTTAAGTATCTTTAATTGGGTCTGTGAAACATAGGAGCTAAACTTACAGTAGTACCTATGGAAGGGTATAATATATAAACAAAATTCCATATATTCTAAAAGAATCCTGTGAATAAGCAGGATTTTTTTTATTTTGTAATATTGACGTAACACAGAGATGTTATATTAACTAATGAAACATAGGGAATAAATTTATTTTCAAAATAAAAAAACAAAAGGTGACTATAGGAGATGAACGAAAAGATAAGAAAGGAGAAAAAATGAAGATATTAGTAGCCGAAGATAATTTAGATATGCAAAACATCATTAGACTTTACCTGACCAGAGAGGGATATCAGGTATCCACAGCTTCGGATGGAAATGAGGCTTTGGAGCTTCTCTATACAGAACCATTTGATTTAGTTGTATTGGATTGGATGATGCCTGGTACGGATGGTATTGCGGTATGCAATACCATTCGGGAACTTCATATACCGGCAAAGATTATTATGCTGACTGCAAAGGGAGAAGCACAAAATGAAATTACTGGTCTTTCCTGTGGTGCAGACGATTATATCAAAAAACCTTTTAAACCGAGAATATTACTTCTTCGTATTCAGAAATTGTTACAATTGGAACAGGTTTTATACTGTGGGACTGTATTCTTAAATCAACAGACGCAGATTGTAAAGCAGAATGACAGGGAACTGAATCTGTCAAAGAAAGAATACGAATTGCTTCATTTTTTCCTTTTGAATCAAAATCAGATATTGTCAAGAGAACAACTGCTGAATCAAATATGGGGTATGGATTATGAAGGTGACGAAAGAACTGTTGATACCCATATCCGAAGAGTTCGCAGCAAAATTGGTGATACCTATATCAAAACACATATAGGGCTTGGATATTCCATGGAGGCGCCGCATGAGTAGACTTACTAATAAGTTTTTATTAAGCATTCTTGGAATTTTTGCAGCTGCAATGATGCTTTCCATATTGATAAATGTATCATTTGTAGAACGCTATTATCTGCACGAAAAGAAAAATGAAATCAATGCTATTTGTGACCAGGTGTTGTCAGATACTTCTGATTTAAAACAGACGATTCAGAGAATAGAAAATACCGAAAAAGTAGTGATTGTTTCCATAAATAATTCTACAGATATTAACCAAATCAATGGAAGGATGAAGGAAGGATTTATGAATAAAGGTCTGGGGCTTGATAAATATTGGCTATGGGATCAGGACTATGAAGCAAGCATCAGCCAGGGAAGAAAAATCCGCATTTATAGGCAGAATAGGCTGAACTACAGCGTACTGGTTGAATATGCCAGTGCGGGGCAAAATCTGATTGGTATTGCCATGATTATTCCAGATGTCAGCGAAACTATCAGCCTGATTAACTTTTTTTTCATCCTGATTTTTAGTGCATCCATTCTAGTAGTATTTGTTTTGATTTTCTTTCTTGTAAGGAAGATTACAACTCCATTAGAGGGAATTGGTGGATTAGCCAATGATATTTCCAACCTAAAATTCAGACAGATTACTATTCGTACTGGAGATGAACTGGAAACTCTGGCAGACGATATTAACACTATGAGTAGTAAGCTGCAAAGCACTCATGCGGCTCTTCTTGAAAAAAACAGGCAGATGGAAGCCTTGCTTGAGAATGTGTCTCATGATTTGAAGACACCGGTTGCTTTAATAAAAGCCTATGCCAGTGGAATCAAGGATGGAATGGATGATGGACATTTTTTAGATGTGATTATTCGACAGAATGACATGATGGGGAAGATGATTGAGAGTCTGCTGGACTTGTCACGTATGCAGCAAAAGGAGTGGACAGCTGCGGAAGTGAATGTAAGTGAGTGCCTTTGGAGTGAACTTAAAAATCAGATGATTGTTATGGAAGAAAGAGACATTATTCTTGAACACAAGATAGAACCAGGTATTATCCTGCATATCAGTCAAGAAGTGATTCAGTCCATTTTTTCCAATTTAATTTCCAATGCTGTCAAATATACAAAAAATAATAGAATTCAGATTCACTTTTATCGCAAGGAAGATAAGATTATTTTTCAAATTGTTAATGGAATTGATAAAGATACAATTCTCGAAACCAGTCGTTTATGGGAGCCATTTTACGTAGGAGAAGAGTCCCGAAATGGAACGCTTTCTGGAACTGGTCTTGGGCTTTCTATTGTCAGAGCTGCTGCACAGAGGCAGGGATATAGATATAGTTGTTATATCGAAAATGATGAGATTGTGTTTGAGATTCAGTTCTAAAAGATAGAAAAGCATCAAAAAAGCTATCACGCATTATGCTGTGGTAGCTTTTTTGATGTATTAACCGAACTTGTAACATGGATGTAACAAGAGAAAGCTATTCTTTAGATACAACATTAAATACAAGTATCTGAAAGGAAAAGGATTATAAATTATGGATAAAAAACGAATTTTAATTATCGGAGGCACTGGTTCTCTGGCAAAAGGATTGATGGATAAATTATTGAAAACTAATGTGGTAGAGATCAAAGTTCTGGCAAGAAGTGAATCCCAAATTGTTGAATTAAAGAAATATTATTCGGACAAACGTCTTGTTCCCATCATTGGCGACATTCGAGATAAAGGGAGACTTATGGAAATTACCCGTAACTGTGATATCATCTTCCATCTGGCAGCTTTAAAGCATGTTTCCATTTGCGAAACTATGCCAGAAGAAGCAGTTATAACAAATGTGATTGGAACACAGAATGTAATTGACTGTGCAAAAGCAAATCAGGCATCAAAGGTAGTTTATATCTCCACAGCTAAAGCCATAAAACCGCAGTGTACCTATGGATGCACGAAACTTTTGGGAGAAAAATTGATATTGTCGGCCAATAACGGAACTGCGAACACAAAGTTTATTGTGTTTCGTAGTGGAAATTTATTGGGTAGCTCAGGGAGTGTCGTTCCCCTGTTTCAAAAACAGATTGAACATGAACATAGAATCAGCCTTACAGATAAAAGAATGGCCCGTTTTTTTATGGCCATTCCACAGGCATCGGAATTATTAATTGAAGCTGCTATTCGAGGCGATGGAGGAGAAATATTCCTGCCTAAGATGAAATCTATCCGGGTTTATGACCTTGCAAAGTATTTTCTGGAAAAGAATCATATGGATGAGACAAAGATCAAAATCACAGGTCTCAGACCAGGCGAACAGTTCAATGAAGATATCGCTACGGAAGAAGAAGCAAAGCATCTTTATCGACTAGATGAGAATCTTTATATTATCGTCAAACAGGATTCTCACCCATTGATCAGCGGCGGTTTAATTCAAAAGGATGATTCCTATCAGTTTCGGTCTCATGATGAAGTCATCCCTTATCAGCAGGCAAAAGAATTTTTTATAGAAGGGAGCATATAACATGAAGGTAGCTTTTACTGGAGGAGGAACAGCTGGGCATGCTATGGTAAATAAGGTGTTGATTCCTTTGCTGCATGAAGATGAGTATAAAATCATTTATATCGGTTCTTATAATGGTGCTGAAAAAGCTATGATTGAGAATCAAGGCATAGCAGATTACTATGGAATCAGTACAGGAAAGCTTAGGCGTTATTTTTCCTGGGATAATGTGAAGGATTTATTCAAAGTTTTAAAGGGTGTTTTCCAGGCTTATCGCATTCTTCGCAAAGAAATGCCAAATGTACTTTTTTCGGGAGGTGGTTTTGTATCGGTGCCGGTAATCATAGCTGCTCACTTTTTGAAAATTCCTATTCTTATCAGAGAAACTGATTTTTCAATTGGTCTTGCAAATAGAATTTGCATTCCTTTTGCCCAAAAAGTGTTTGTTACATTCCCTGATACAAAACTGAAGGTGAATACAGTTCCTTGTGATTACTGCGGACTTATTATTCGTCCGGAATTACTCGATACAAAACATTCTGCTACAAAAAGTGAGCGTCCTACTGTTCTGGTGATGGGTGGAAGCCTCGGTTCCCAAAGTATAAATCAAGTGATTTGGAATAATGCAGATAACTTATTATGCAGATATAATATCCTTCATATATGCGGAAAAGGAAAAATAAACAGGCAATTGCAATCAAACGAAAAATACCGCCAATATGAATATGTAGAAGACATGGCCGACCTATATTCTCGTGCAGATGTAATCATTACCAGATGTGGGTCCAATGCTATTAGTGAAGGGCTTGCTCTTGGGAAACCTATGGTTTGTATTCCGCTGCCTAGCAGGAGCAGTCGAGGCGAGCAAAAACAAAATGCCCTATATGCTGTCCAAAATGGATGTGCCACTATCATTGAAGAAAATGAATTATGTTACGAAACGCTGGTGACTGCAATCGAAGAAGTATTGAAAAAACCTATAAACCCTAAGCTGGTATTGAACAAGGAACGCTTAATGTGTAATTGCAGAAAGCTGATTACAGAGATAAAAAGCCAGGCGATGAAAAATTTGGAGGAAAGATTTATTAAGCTCATTGAAAAAGGGCGGAGCATTGACTACAATTCTTTATCAGAATGGGAATTTAAGGTATTTTTAGAATTAGATGACCAACATGGAAAGAGTTTCTAGAATAGATGAAAGCATCTATAGTATGTTAATTTGCTCTCGTGCCGAGGTTACTGATATATAACAGTAAGGCAAGATAAGTATTTAATTTACTACCTACCAAACAGCGGTAAATAAAAAAACGTCATTTTGGTAGGTGAAGAACTATGCTCAAATGCAGAATACATAACAAACTGCGGTTTTTGAGAAGCCATGACAACTCATAAAACGGGTGCCTTACTCAAGCACTATAAGGGTGTAATACTTGGGGGGGCTCAACTAATTACTTAGTTTTGAAACACCCCCATATTTATTTATAGAATAGCATTTAAATATCGATTATAACTAAAAGAGAACTATTTTTTACATAATAAAGAAACTATATTAAGTACATTTGTAGGTATCTTTAATGCTGAAACGAGATCATTAAAAAACAGCCTTCCAACCTCCACCTGCTATATTGGGTGGAGAGTGAAAGGCTTACTGGATTAATATGATAAAGGATTATGTGGTATTTAACTACTCAATAAATGATTTAGAAAAATCAGCTTTAAGCTTATCAGTGTATTTATACATTTTGTTTTTATCGTCACCTATGTATAAAACAGTATCTACTGAAGCATAATCTAGCTGTTGATCATCACTTAGCAGATTTTCAGAAATGATTCTGCCTTTAATTTCTGCCAAGACATTTGTTATATTAGGAAAATTCTCATTCTCTACAAGATCAGTTAAAGTACATTCGATAGATATTGGACATTCTGCAATTGTGGGAGCATTTACTTTGTCAGATTTTACTGGCGTTAGATTTGTAAAATCAAACTTTTTGCAGTTTCTGCCTGTGGAATATC
>WASR01000152.1 GCA_009712615.1 Methanobacterium sp.
CATCAGTGGTGCAAAGTGAATCATGCCTAACAAATTTTAAACAAAAAAAATAGTTATTAAATAATTGCTTCAATTAAATTATTATCAAGAACTGTGCAAAGACTTATAGTATTTCATGGTTTATAATATGATTATACCAATTATATTAGAGTAATATGAATGACTTGAGTTTAGGGGAGTTTATTTTACTCCGGTTAAATTTTTATTTAATCCTATTTTAAACTTCATTTAGAGGAGAATTAGATGAACAACGATAGCATACCCGCAGATTATGATCACTTAAAGGAAAGTGAGTGGCAGAGTAAATGGCAGAAAGATGAGTTGTACAAGTTTATTGGAGATGGATCCAGACCAAGGTACATCATAGACACTCCACCACCATATCCAACTGGTTCAATACATATTGGACACGTGTTAAACTGGACATTTATCGATATTATTGCCAGGTATATGAGAATGAATGGTTATGATGTCATGTTTCCACAGGGATGGGACTGTCATGGACTTCCTACTGAGGTAAAGGTTGAAGAAATTCATGAAATTAAAAAGAACGATATTCCCCGTGATAAATTCAGGGACATGTGTATTGATCTCACAAGAACCAACATCAAACAGATGAAGGAACAGATGCAGGGACTAGGATTTTCACAGGACTGGTCAAGGGAATTTGTGACCATGACTCCTGAGTACCGTTCCAAGACCCAGCTTTCATTCCTCAAACTGTACAATAAAAAATTAATATACAGAGCAGTACATCCTGTGAACTGGTGTCCTCGTTGTGAAACAGCCATAGCATTTGCAGAGGTTGATTACAATGAAAACCAGACCTATCTAAACTACCTTGAATTCTATGAAGCAGAAGGAGATGGAAAGGTCATGATTGCAACCACCAGACCCGAACTTTTGTCTGCATGTGTGGCTGTAGTTGTGCATCCTGATGATGAGCGTTACAAGGATCTTGAAGGGAAAATGGTTGAGGTTCCGCTTTACAAGCGCAAGGTCAAAATTATAACTGATACCGATGTTGATCCTGAATTTGGAACAGGTGCGGTTATGGTCTGTACCTTTGGTGATAAAACCGATGCTACATGGGTAAACAGATATGAACTGGATGTTATAGAAGCCATAGATGAAAAGGGCCTTATGAAGGATGTTTCAGGCAAATATGCTGGAATGACCATTAAAGAGTGTAAAGCTGCAATAATTGACGATCTTGGCAGTGATGGTTGTCTTGTTAAACAAGAACAGGTAGATCAAAATGTGGGCCAGTGCTGGAGATGCAAAACCCCTATTGAAATACTCGTGAAGAAACAGTGGTTTGTTGCAGTGAAGGATCTTGAATCTAAAACACTCGAAGCTGCAGATGAAATTGACTGGATACCTGAACACATGAAAATCAGACTCCAGAACTGGGCGAGTTCCATGGACTGGGACTGGTGTATTTCAAGACAGAGACTCTTTGCAACACCAATACCTGTTTGGTACTGTAACAGCTGTGGAAAAATTATTCTTCCTGAACCTGAAGAACTTCCAGTTGATCCCTCAATAGAAAAGCCAAAAAAACCTTGCGACTGCGGATCTACAGATATTACTGGAGAGTTAGATGTTCTCGACACTTGGATGGATAGTTCAATAACTCCAATGGTTATTGCTGGATGGCCAGAACCTGAGTATGAAAATTATTTCCCTGCAGATTTAAGACCACAGGGACACGATATTATAAGAACCTGGGCATTTTACACCATTTTAAGATGTAAAGCCCTCACCGATTCCAGACCCTTTGACAGGATTATTATTAATGGGATGGTTTTCGGGGAAGACGGTCATAAAATGAGTAAATCACGCGGAAATGTGATTGCACCGGAAGCAGTTGTTGAGGAGTACGGGGCCGATGCCATGAGACTGTGGTCTGCAAACAGTGTCCCAGGATCAGATGTTCCATTTGACTGGAAAGATGTTAAAAATGGGTATAAATTCCTCAGAAAATTCTGGAATGCATTCAGATTCATAAACATGCACATATCAAACTACGATGTTGACAATGTGGAATTTAACATAAGAAATCCAATGGACAGATGGATACTTTCAAAACTCAACTACCTAGTAGAAGATGTAACAGACCATCTAAACAACTACAACTTCGCAGATGCAAGAAATAAGATTCAGGCATTTGTGTGGCATGACTTCTGTGATGAATACATCGAAGCAGTCAAGTACCGTTTGTATGCAGATTCAGAAGATCTTCAGGAATCAAAGGATGCTGCCAGGCACACACTCAAAACCGTGATTTCAACTTCACTCAAACTCTTAGCACCAATTACTCCACACTTCACAGAGGAAGTTAATCAGTATCTGGATGAAGAATGTGAAAGTATTCATAAATCTACATGGCCTGAACCTTTAAAAGTTCTCATGGACAAGGGATCAGAAGAACTTGGAGATAAAGGCGTTAAAGTTATAGGCGATATCAGAAGATTTAAAGCATCAACCAAGAGGCCTTTAAACACGCCAATAAAACATTTGACCATTTATACCTCGGATGAAGATCTGTTTGAAGATCTGATTGAGCTTGATTCTGATATCATTGGAACCATGAGAATCAAGGATCTTCAAATTGAAATGGGAAAACCCGATGTACAGGAGAAAGTCGTTGAAATCACACCTGTCATGTCCTTAATTGGACCAGAGTTTAAAAAGGACGCACCAACAGTTGTGAAATATCTGACTTCAGGGGATCCAGATGAAATCTTCAGGGAAATTGAAGAAAATGGTGAGATCATTGTGGATGATCTTAGAATAACCAACGACCATATCACCTCCCGAAAGGAGATAGTCGGAAGTTCTGGTGAGAAGGTGGAAATTATCCACTCGGATGAAATGGACATAGTTATGGAGATAGTGATCTGATGGATTTAACGGTTCAGGCTGCCAATGAAATTACTGGTACAGTTAAAGCTCCACCATCCAAGAGCTACTCACACCGAGCATTTTTAATGGCATTTCTGGCAGATGGTGAATCCATCATAAGGGATCCTCTCTACTCCGAAGATACCCTGGCTTCACTAAACACTGGCATAGAAATGGGATCAACTGTTAAGAGAAAGGAATCCCTATGCAGTATTACGGGTGTGGCTGGAAAACCTAAAACACCCTACGATGTTCTTGACCTCAAAAATTCAGGAACAACAATGAGGATAATGACCAGCCTGGCCTCTCTTGCAGACGGTTTTACAGTTTTAACAGGGGATAATTCCCTTAAAACTCGTCCAATGCAGGATTTATTAGATGCACTTAAACCCCTTGGCGTGACAGCATGTTCAACTCGTAACGATGGTAAACCGCCAATAATAGTTAAAGGAGGGTTTGATGGAGGCGAAACTTCTATTAAGGGAGATGTTAGTTCCCAGTTTATTTCTTCCATAATCATGGCCGCACCTCTGGCTAAAAAACCCGTGGATTTAAAGGTTGAAGGAGAATTCATATCCCAGCCCTACGTTATGATGACCCTAGAACTCATGGACAAGTTCGGTGTCAAAGTCGAATTTGATAAAACTGAAAAATCATTCCACATTGAACCACAAAGTTACAAACCTGCAGATTACACAGTTGAAGGGGATTATTCTTCGGCTTCATACATCATAGCAGCAGCAGCTGCGCTTAAATCAGACGTCACTATTCAAAATTTGATGAAGAATTCCAAACAGGGTGACAAGATCATCATTGATATTGTAAGAGACATGGGATGTGAGGTTAAGGTTAAAAACAATGAAGTCGAAATTAAAGGACAAGGAATGCTCAATGGAGTGGATGTAAACCTTCAAAATGCCCCTGACCTACTTCCTACTGTAGCGGCTCTAGGTGCCATGGCAGAGGGAACAACAAATATATACGGCGTTGAACACGCACGTTTCAAAGAAACTGACCGTATACACACATGCTCAACAGAACTAGCCAAATTAGGTGTTTCTTTAATTGAAAAAAAGGATGGAATCCAAATAAATGGAGGCGTCCATGGTGGAATTGTTAGATCCCACATGGATCATAGACTTGCCATGGCCTTCTACACCATAGGTTTGAAAGTTGGAGAAATCCGTATTAAAGATGCATCTGTTTACAAAGTTTCATTCCCAGACTTTCCAGATATCATGAAAAAGTTAACAGCTGGTTAGGACTATGAATAGAAAAAAAGAGCTTAAAATTGTGGTACTAGGATCCTACAACTCCGGAAAAACAACCACCCTCGAAAATATTTGCCAGAAAAAAACAAAAATTGAGTACAAAGGCACAACAATAGCCCTTGATTATGGTAACGTTATGATTCAAGATGAAAAGATCCATATATTCGGATCACCAGGTCAAGAACGATTTGAATTCATGAGGGAAATACTGGCCCATAAAATAGACGGTGCCATAGTTGTTATAGACTCTTCCAAAGGTTTAGTTGAAAGTGATGAAAGGATCATCGAAAAACTCAATTTAAAGGATGTTCCATATGTCCTATTTGCAAATAAACAGGATCTAAATCCCTCTGACATAGAACATCCACAACTCAGCCCAGACACACCCATCATTCCAACAGTGGCAATCAATGGTCAAGGTGTTGAAGAAGGCTTTTTAACTCTTGTTGAACTAATCAAAAACAACTAAATAATTTTTTTTAAAAACTCAAATAATTAGACATTAAAAAAAAAATGTAGTGTACAAATTCCAAATTTGGAGCTGATTAAAATATCTAGGATCGAAACAATCATCGTTAATCTTGAAGACATTTACACACTCCGAGAATTTGAAGACAGTGATCCATTTCGTGTTTTAATAAGAACAATATTATCACAAAGGACCCGAGACGAAAATACTGATGCTGCTTCAGCAATGCTTTTTTCAAAATATTCTACTCCCGAAGAAATTGCCAATGCTCCCACAGAAGAAGTGGAAAAACTCATAAAAAAATCCGGTTTTTATCATGTTAAAGCCAGTAGGGTGCGGGAAGTTTCAAGGATCATACACGAAGACTACAACGACACTGTTCCAGAGGATATGGCAGAACTTTTAAGTTTACCTGGTGTTGGTAGAAAAACTGCCAACTGCGTACTTGTCTACGGATTTCATAAGGATGCCATACCCGTGGATGTGCATGTTCACAGAATATCCAACAGAATTGGACTGGTAAACACAGGAACACCCGATGAAACAGAAGACAAGATAATGAAAATTGTTCCTAAAAAATTCTGGTTGCCCTTAAACGACCTTTTTGTACAGTTTGGACAGACCATCTGCAAACCAATAGGACCAAAACATGAGATATGTCCAATAGCAGATTACTGCGACTACTACAAAAACATGGATAATACAGCCGATGAAAAATAACCTCCTAATTTAGGCA
>WASR01000048.1:0-2987 GCA_009712615.1 Methanobacterium sp.
TGAGTGCGCCTCCACTCGGGACCGGGGGTGTATTTTGCTTGGGACAGGGTCTCGGGGCGCCAGAGCATAGCCATCGGCGTCATGCCGATCGCCAGCATGTCGGTCAGCCGTTTTTCTGCCGCCTCCAGCGTGTCCTTGGGGTAGCCGACCAGGACATAGCAGCGGAGCCGGTGCGATCTTGCCGTGAATCCCGCGGAGATCAGCCGGCGTGCCGCGCTTTCCATCACCTCGAACTCGTCTCCCGGGTCGTAGGCAAAAAAGCAGTTCGGCCGTGGCGTCAGGCCGGCCAGCAACTCGACTTGGTAATCCTGGAGTGAAAGCGCCTCGAGCCCACCCGTAAACTGGACGCGCCGCCCCTGCCTGCGAAGCATCGCGAACACCGCTTCGACGTGGTCTCGCGGGCAGGCGAGAAGGTTGTCGTCAAGGATGTTCCAGCCCTCGGCAAAATTGGGAATTGGGGTGGCCTTTGGCGTGTGCTTCCACACCGAGCAGAACCAGCACCGCCGAGGGCAGCCACGCGACGTGAAGGTATAGCCGGGCTTGACGTACCGGCCGGGCACGAATTCACCGTTCCGGTCGCCATAGGCCACGCCGCCAACTTTGACCGGTGCGACGTGGCGCCACTGCTTTTCGAGCCATTCGGCGCGCGGCTTGTCCCAGGTGAACGCGACAGACACATGCACTTCGTCGGCCTCCGCGAATAGGTCCGGTGGTCCGAAATAGGCAAGATTGTCGGTCGGCGTGGCCTTCGTGCGGCTCGGGAAGACCCTGATCAGTCTCATCTCGGCACCTCCCTGTGCTCTCTCCCGTCCAGCAGGTGGCCGGCGGCCTTCTTGCCGACGCGGTACATCCATTGGGTGCCCAATGGATCGTCCTCAATGCGTTTTTCATCGGCAATCATGCGGCGGAAATCTCGGTCGGCGGATTTATCCACGATTACGGCGGCAGTGTTGACGGCGATTCCACGGCGCTGACGCTCCCCGTGTTCTTTGACCGAGAAATCTCGCATGTAGGTGCGGCCATCGCGAAATAGCAGGACGCCTTCCGCCGTTGGGTAAGCCCGCTCATGTTTCGGCCCGTGCGAATATGTGTCGACAGAGCCTGTCGGCGTCCACTCGCCCCATTGTTTAAAAAAGAACGGCACGCCAGCCGCCGCGCCCTGGTCGCGGAGGGTTCTGGCCCAATCCGTAGGCGTGGGGCGGGCGCCGAGCCCGCTCTCTCCGCCCGCGATCACCCAATCGAGGCGCCCCCAGACCGGGCCGTCGACTGACATCTCCTTACCCAAGCTGTCGATCATCCAATGGCCGCCGGCCAAGGCATCAAAATAGATGTCATCGTCTCCGTCGCGCCAATGGACGCGCCGAAGGTCGACCTCCCCCAACAGGGGTTCGGCACTGACCCACCGCAGCGCCGCCGGAGTCGCCAGCAACTCGGGAATGCGTTCGTCGGCCGTAGCTTGGTTCTCGACGGACACGCCCATCCAGACGTTGGGGAGATTGGATTGGCCGTAGTGCGCCAGGGTCTTGCCGGCGAGGTCACCCATCCGCATCAGCAGGACTTGTCGAGCGATATGTTTGGCGCGGTTTTCGATATATCCCCAACGGCCAAAACCGCCATCGTCGGTCATATATGCCCGCATCCGTCGCGCCCGCTTGGTCAGCAGAATGAACAGGTGCTGCGGGCACAACGCCATGACGGCGAACACACGGTCGATCCATTCGTCCCGGACGCTCTCTCCGAACAGATCCGCCTCACTGCACACGAAATAGACGGTCGGCTTCTTGGTCCGCAGTGGCAAGTCGAGGTCGTCATCGGTAAGGCGCGTGGTGCCGTTGAATACCGGTCGCCCGTCCGCCGTCTTGGTGGTCAGCCCCTGATATCTTGCGCCGATCAGCGGATTGTGCTGGCGCATATTGGCGACGGCGGCGGCCCAACAATGCAGGCAGCCGTCGCTGGCCGGACGGCAGCCCCTGACAGGATTCCAGACGGCGGCTCGCATTTCCCGCGACCGGGCGACGGAGACGACCCATTCGATGGTGGTGGTGTCAGCCATGTCGGACCTCCGTCACTTCGACCTCAAATTCCCGGCTCACCCCATCGTCACCCCCATGGGCTCCTACGATGTAGCCGACGATGACCACAGAGACGCGCCTGTCTTCGTTCGCGCGCGGGCCGTTCGGGGTATAGTTGAGCCGCCTGAACAGCGCTTTTCTCCCCTTCTTCACGTCGAGGATGGCAAAGTCAGATTTGATGATGATTGGATCACCCATGCTGCACCTCCTTGGCCTTGGCGATGGCGGCGCGCACGGCCTCGACCGGCCAGTGACACCCCTCATGGCCGACCAGTCCGGCTTTTTCGGCGGCGGCCATGTAGGGCAAGACGCCCTCCAACGCCGACAGCATCTCCGGCGCGGCGGCGGCCACCGGATCGTGAACTATTGAGGATTGATCAACAGTTGGTGCCGTGCCGAGGTCGAGGGCTTCGATGCCCATCTTGATGGCAACGGCCGCTTCTGCCTTGCACCGGGCTGCAACATTTTCCTGGGCACGTTGCCAGACCATCGCTTCCATCCGATCCGCCATCTGATCGGCCACCTCCGCGCACTGCCGGCGTGTATCCTCAGCGACCTGCCGTAACAGATCTGCGGTCGCACGGATGGCGATACCGCTGCCGTGATTGACAAGCGGCAGACTGAATGCGGAGGCTCGCGCCATCTCGTCGAAGCGATCAGCCATTCGTGTCTCCCCTATAAGGCAGAGGTTTCCACTCGGTTGGCTGAGTGCTGGGAACACCATCTTCATTTACGGCCCAGCAAACCCCATCCGTCCAACCGCCAGGGGGCTCCTGATCGGAGACGAAAACCCAGGCGCCGCAGTCGTCGTCATCACCCTCGACATTGGGAAATCCGTAGTGATAGGCGATGACATTATCCGCCCCGTGGCCGGGAATTTTGGCTTGGATGGGCGTCCCGTCCTTCGGGGCCGTC
>WASR01000048.1:2997-5349 GCA_009712615.1 Methanobacterium sp.
CTATAGGTTGCCAGTCCCTCATGCCCGCACTCCCTCGGCAAGGATCAGCCGGGCCATCTCTGCCAGCGCCTTGTTGCATCAATCCTCCGCCGATAAAATCGAGTACCGCCCTGACCAATGTGCTGGGCATGATGGTGTCGGCACTCGCGGTATCATGTTTTTTCACCTCGATTTCGTGCATCCTCTCGGAGGCGACCCGGGCAAGCGCCTCCACGCTCGCGGGGTCCGCCGCGTGCAGGCGGACTATGGTTTCCACCAGGCCCGCGATCGTGGAGTTGGTCATCTTTGACGACATAGACCTATCCTTCATTTTGTGCGCCTTTGGCGCAAAACGGCGTCGATTTGGTCTGTGGCGTCCTGAAGGGGATTGCTCTCTCGTCCGGTCTTGGAGAGGTATTCGCGCCAAGCGTTGTGGTGCCCATGTTCGATCGAGCGACTTTCGAGGCGCTTGCACCTTCGCCAAATCCTGAGGTTTTTTTCTGCGCGGCTGACCGCCATCAAATAGGACTCGGCCGAAATAAGCGTTCCGGTTTCAAGGGCGATCTCGATGTCTCTGCGCCCCTGGTCGGTATCCCCCGCGGCCGCGTACCCTGCGCCGATATAGATCTCCGTGATTCCGCAGTCTCCGGTCGTCAGTTTTACCGGCCACACGCGTTTATTGTGCTTGACCCTCAAAAAAATCGTCGCGCCGATTCTAAGAGCCGCTTTAAGCGCGAGGATTTCTTCTTCGGTGCGATTAGTCACAGAGTCCCTCCAACACTAAGTCGGCGCAGTTGACCATCGTGGCTGCCAGTTCGCAGGCATATCCCTGGCGACCGGCACCAATAAGGACGACCTCTTGGCGGCCATTTTCGCCGATCGCGAGCACCGCATTGTCTCCAGCCATCCAGGGGCGCCGAACATGCTTCAGCAATTCCTCGACCCGCTGGCGCGTTGGTCTGACTCCGTCTCGCGAGTCAAAGACCGTCTTTTTGGCGTCGTCGAGCCGTTGGCGCCAGTTTGAATGGTCAGAAATCTTTGTGACCTCGATCCCGGGGTGATTGATAATGAGTTCACCCAATGCGGCTCCCTGTTCTTGTTCTGTGGAAAAAAACAAAACAAGAACATTTGCTGCAATCCCGACGGTCGTTGTCTGCCGGACTGCATGGCGTAACGCAGAAGGGCTATCGCCGAGCCGAAATTCATAGTTTTGGCGTGCCTCAACGAGAGCCATCACCGTTGCCACTTCGCGCGGCGAAAGACCGATGAACGAAGGGCTGTCTGTCAAAATGCCCTCCTGCCCCGCGCATTCTTGATGCGACGCCGCCTTGTGAGGCGGTGGACGATAGACACGATCCACATCATGACGGCCTCCCCGACGCGGAGAGTGCCAAAAGCTCAATCGCAGCGCTCGCCGCGACCGCAATCGCTTTGTCCCGGCACTTTGACAACAAGTACAAGCCGTACTGGGAGGACTTGTCCCCCGCTTGCGCAAGCGCGCAAGTCCGAATGAAGCTTCTGGTAGCCGCGCTTCGGGCCGCAATACGATCAGGCATGGTGCGACGCTCCATTTTTCTTTCCGGCGACCAAGAGCCCTACGAGGTAAGCCATCATTTCGTCGGGCTCGCCCGGAAGGCTGTCGATAAAGTCTGTGGTGAGGGGGCCGTCATACGGTGCCACCTCGACCGTATGGACACCCCCTTCGATAAGTCGGCGCCCTGCATTTGCATCGGTGTCGATTCTCATTTTGCCCTCCGGCGCTCGCTGGCGGCGGTGGGGCGCACCAGCGGGCGTCTAAGCCAGCGGGAATGCCGTGCGGGGCTGCTGGCACGTCCTCAACCCCCACCCCGTTTTCAGGCGGGGTAAGGGGGTGAGGACGTCAGGCTTTAGCGTCTCTACGCTGCCCTTCCCGGCTCCAGGACTATCGACGCCGAAGCGGACCTTGGAGACTTACGACCTGGCCTTGCGGCCTCAAATCAATCGATGGTCCATACAGCGGCCAGTCCACTGCGGTACCGCTCCCAAATGCCGTTCGTTTCATCCTCCTTGCCCGGCTTTCCCGGGCCGCTACGGGGCCGATGCCATTCGGCTGCCTCAATCGCTCCCAAGGCGTTGTTTCGGGGCTCGCGGCATTCACGTCTCGCCCAGGGAGCGCATCCGCCCCGAGGCGCGGGGCTGGCTTGCTTCTGCAACCCCTTAAGCCCCACCCGCCGGTCAGGGCGGGTAAGGGGCTGATGGGTGTCGGGCTTCCACCGACCGCCGGTCTTCTGACCGTCTGCAAGGTCTAGCCACCGCTAGCTTCGGGCCCCCTGCAAGCCCACCACCCAACCGCAGGGGTGGTTCTGCCCGGCTTCAGCTAAGTTACTTCGTTCC
>WASR01000189.1 GCA_009712615.1 Methanobacterium sp.
CTTAAAGAACTTATTACATAATATGAAAACAATAGAATTATTAACAATTGTTAAAATTTCTTAAGATAAGGAAGGTCTCCAAATGTCGTACACCCTCATAAAAAATGGAACCCTGATAAATGGTAACGGGGGAAAGCCAATAAAAAATGCCGCAGTTTTGATAAAGAACAATAGAATTATTGCTGCAGGCCCTGAAAAAACCATTAAAATTCCAGAAACTGATCTAACTGTTATAGATGCTGAAGAATGTTTCATTCTTCCAGGATTTATTGATGCTCATGTACATGTAATGACTGAAGGATTCGCAAGAGAAGACACCATATACACTCCACATTCCCTGTACTTCTACAATGCAATTAAATTCATGAAGAAAACCTTATTTGCAGGTGTAACTACTGCAAGGGATGCTGGAATGGCAGATGTTGGAGTTAAAATGGCCGTTGACCAAGGTCTGATCCCAGGACCAAGACTACAAATATCTGTAGCTCCGCTGACAATTACAGGAGGTCATTTTGATTTCTGGCTCACTTCAGGATTTGATATCAAACCAAAGTATCCAGGTCTTCCTGACGGAATAGCAGATGGGCCTGAAAATGTGAGAAAAAAAGTACGAGAAGTCATGCGGAGCGGAGCCGACTTTATCAAGGTGATGGTTACAGGAGGAGTCATAAGTGCAAATGATAAACCAGAACATCCCCAATTCACACTTGAAGAATTGAATGTGATGGTAGAAGAGGCCAAATCTAGAGAGTTGCAAGTTGTGGCCCATGCACATGGAACTAAAGGCATTTTAAATGCTGTTAAAGCTGGGGTAAATTCTGTGGAACATGGCACCTGTCTGGATGATGAAAGTATAGGACTCATGTTGAAAAATAATACCTATTTAGTGCCCACATTCCTTGCAATGAAGATAAATAAAGAAATGGCAGAGGATGAAAACTCATCAATCCCTGATTGGAGTCGTGAAGACGCAATAA
This sequence comes from Methanobacterium sp., assembly GCA_009712615.1. GTDB lineage: Archaea > Methanobacteriota > Methanobacteria > Methanobacteriales > Methanobacteriaceae > Methanobacterium_B. The sequence continues at coordinate 978 of WASR01000189.1, forward strand.
GAATGGAAAAAGTGCATGAAACCAATATTCGAAGGGCTTACAGTGCAGGTGTCAAAATTGTCATGGGGACAGATTCTGGAGTAGTACCACATGGACAAAATTTGAGGGAATTAGGATACTTGTGTGACATGGGAATGGATCCAATGGAAGCCATAGTCGCAGGCACCAAAAGGGCTGCAGAAAGTTTAGGAATGGACAATGAAATCGGAACATTAGAAGAAGGAAAACTTGCAGATATTGTCCTTAGCAAAAAAAATCCGCTTGAATATATAAAAGCACTGGGAAATCCCGAAAACATAGTAATGGTAATTAAAGACGGCGTTATAGTCAAAAATATTCATTCAAATTGAAAAATTATACTGGAAGCAAAGAAAATGGTTAATGAACCCAAAAAAAATGCAAATATAAAAATTTCAGGAATGGGTTGCGCATCATGTGCACTCAACATTGAAAAATCATTGAATGAACTGGAAGGAGTTGAAACAGCTGCAGTCAATCTAGGCACAGAAGAAGCCAGTGTAAATTATGATCCTACTAAACTCCAGTTATCAGATTTAACAAAGGCTGTCGAAGAGGCAGGTTATGAAGTTGTTAACGACAAAATTACCATCAAAGTAGGTGGTATGAGTTGTGCAATGTGTGTTAAAGCCATTGAAGATGGATTGAATAAATTGGATGGTGTGAGCGATGTCAACGTGAATCTTGCATCTGAAAAGGCTTATATTACTTACAATCCTGCCATGGTAGGAATAAAGGAATTTAAAAGTACCATAGTCGATCTTGGTTATGATTATCTTGGAGTTGAAGGAGAAGAAACCCAAAATTTAGAGGAAGAATTAGTGGAGAAGGATCTGAGGGGTAAAAGAAATAGAATAATTGTAGCATTCGGTTTTGCCATTCCAATAATGATATTGATGTTTAGTAACATCCCCACTCCAATTCCAATGACTTACTTGTTCCTGATAATATCCATTTTACCATTCATCTATGTGAGCTACCCAATATTCAGTGCAGCTTACAGATCCCTTAGAAATGGAAATTTAGACATGGATGTTATGTATTCCATGGGTATTGGAGTTGCATATGTTTCCAGTGTCCTTGGAACTTTCAGTATTTTACTAACCCCAGAATTCATGTTTTATGAAACTGCACTCATGTTAGCTGGTTTTTTAATGTTGGGCCGTTATCTTGAAACCCGAGCTAAGGGAAGAACATCCACTGCCATTAAAAAACTTGTTGGTATGCAAGCCAAAACAGCCACAGTGTTGAGAGATGGTAAAGAAGTTCTTATATCAGTTGAAGATGTGGAAATAGGCGATACTGTAGTTGTTAAACCCGGTGAAAAAATCCCTGCCGATGGAATTGTTTGTTCAGGAGAGAGTTATGTGGATGAATCTGCAATAACTGGTGAACCCATCCCTGTGATTAAAAATAAGGGTAAAGATATTGTAGGGGGAACAATAAACAAAAACGGAACTTTGAATTTTAAAACAACTAAGGTGGGAAAAGACACTGTTTTGGCACAGATTATAAGGTTGGTTGAAACTGCACAGGGTTCCAAACCACCCGTTCAAAAAATTGCTGATAAAGCTGTTACCTATTTCATTCCAACGGTGTTAACAATAGCCATAGTGGCGTTTATTGTTTGGTATTTATTATTGGGAAGTTCCCTGCTGTTTGGTTTGACAGTTCTGATATCCATTTTGGTTGTGGCATGTCCGTGTGCACTTGGACTGGCCACTCCCACAGCCATCACTGTGGGGCTTGGAAGGGGTGCAGAACTCGGTATTCTGATTAAAAATGGTGATGCGCTGGAGATATCTGAAAAACTTACAACAATACTTTTCGATAAGACAGGCACACTAACAAGGGGCAAACCTGAAGTTACAGATATAATTACCTTTGAAATAGACAGTGACGAACTATTATTCTACGCTGCAAGTGTTGAATCCAGATCAGAACATCCACTTGCAGATGCAATTGTCAGAAAAGCCAATGCCAATGATGTATCTCTGGGTGAGGTTGAAGAATTTGACAGTTTTGGCGGTAAAGGTGTCAAAGCGGTTGTTAACATGAAAAATATCATCATAGGGAACAGATCTTTGCTGAGAGAAAAAAATATTGAAATCAAGAGTGAAATCGAAGATAAGATATTTAAAATAGAAAAAGAAGGAAAAACTGTCATTTTAGTCGGAATTAATGATGTATTATCTGGATTAATAGCAATTGCAGATACAATTAAACCAAGCACTGCAAATGCAATTTCTGAACTTAAAAAAATGGGTCTCAACATTGCAATGATCACAGGTGACAACGAAAGAACAGCTGATGCAATAGCTTCACAAGTAGGAATTGATAATGTTATTTCAGAAGTCCTACCCCAAGATAAATCCGCAGAAGTTAAAAGGTTACAAGATGCAGGTGAGACAGTTTCCTTTGTGGGAGATGGTATAAATGACGCCCCTGCACTTGCACAGGCCGATGTAGGAATAGCACTGGGAAGCGGTACCGATGTGGCAATTGAAAGCGGTGACATTGTACTGATAAAGGACGATATTATGGACAGTGTAGCAGGAGTTCAACTCTCTAAAAAAGTAATTTCCAGGGTTAAACAGAATTTATTCTGGGCATTTGCATACAACGTAGTGTTAATACCTGTGGCAGCAGGAATACTCTATGCCCCATTCGGAATCCTGTTCAGACCAGAATATGCTGGTTTTGCAATGGCATTGAGTTCTGTTACCGTTGTAAGCCTTTCATTGATGTTGAAGGGTTATCTGCCTCCTGCAAAGAAATTGGAAAAAATATAAATTTCATGAATAATACCATGAAGGATTGCTAAAAAAAAGTTTAGGAGTGATTTCAAAATGGCGATAGATCCAATATGTAAGATGGATGTGGATGAAAAAACCGCAAAATGGGTCAGTGAATACAATGGGAAAAAATACTACTTCTGTGCTCCAGGTTGTAAGAAAACCTTCGAAGAAAATCCAGAAAAGTACGCTGAAGAATAACAAAAAAAATGATCCCAATTTATTTTAAATTTGAAAAATGAAGGGTTTTTTTTATACACTCCTTCATTTATGTTTTAATACACATCTTCCTTCATTATTTCCCTTAAAACTGCTGTTGCATAGCAACCCTTGGGTATCGAAAATTCTGTTAATACACCTTCGGGAGTCAGTTCTGCCGAAACATCCCATATTTTAAATCTCATAGCCCTTCTAAGTCCATGACTCCCCAATCTTGGAGTTTTAGGACATTCAAACTCTTCTAGTTTGATGTTTTCTTCATCTATAACTTTTTGTTCAAACTTTCCCACCACTCCACCAGCCACGGGCACCTTTGTACCGTATAGTGGAGATGTGGGATGTATTTCGAAGGATCTTATCCTTTCATCAACTGTATCCACATCAAATTCATGGACCAGATGCTCTTCATTATCTATTAAAATGTCCCCTTCAACATATTTGTTGATTCCAAGCTTTGCCCTTTCACTCACAGCCTTGTTAAACAGATATGATTGATATGCATGCACAAACATTCGCTTTAATGGTTTTGGCAAACTTTCAATCGCAATTATATACGATTTTTCTGTTAATTCCCCCTTTTTACGTTGGAGGTTTAGGAGTTCCCTTAGCAACATCTTTTCGTAGCGCATTGATCCAGGCATTTTCTGGTAGGCTTCTTCGAGTTTTCCTTCGTCGTAAAGTGCTCTGGCTTCCTTAATGTGTTCTCTTTCTTCAGGATATGGATTGCCAATGTATGCATCAACTGCACCCTTAACATCGTTGTGTACAAGGTACTCTCCAACTAAGTGGGTGTTAGATCTTTCTTTTCCAAATCTCTGCCATCCATAGTAGTTAGGTACTCCTGTTTCCATTAGATGTTCGAGAACTGCTTGAGCAGTTTTAACATCATTTTCAGGATCTTCAGTATTTCTAATCAATATTTTGAATTTGTTACCAACTAACTGTCCTATTCTTAGCTTTTTCTCGTTTTGTTTGATTTCCAGTACTTCCACATTGTACAATTTGTCACTGATTGATTGGATTTCCTCTACACTGCTGTTTGAAACACATAACCATTGGCGAGTTCTCGCAGTTTTATCCTTCATTCCTGCAAATCCCATTCGTTTTCTACTGATTTTAAGTTCTTTAGCTATATCAAGAACTACATCTAGAGTGTTTCTACCTATTTTTTCTATAAAAATCCATGTATTTGGACCATTTCCACTGGGTAGACTCAATGGTATTTCTTCAACGTAAAAATCTTCTCTTTCATTTCTTATTGAGCCACCAATACCTTTTTTATCTGTTTCGTAAGTTTCGGCGTTTAACATGGATTTTTTTC
>WASR01000242.1:0-3763 GCA_009712615.1 Methanobacterium sp.
ATATTATATTAAACGTTTTTAAGATTATTAATATTATATTATTATTTTAATTTTTGTTAATCAATACCATACTTCTTTAATTCCTAAAATATAGGCTATAATATTTGCTCCAAGGTGTAGGAATAAGGTCAGTACTAATATAATAACGATCATTTCCAATGGTAAAATTACTATGAGCGACGCAAAAACCAATGCACCCACAACAAAGTCTAATTGGTCCAGTAATGGGGCAGGTTTTCCCCTTCCAATATTCAACCTTCGCTTTATAAAACTTCCACATGCATCTCCAATAAGTGCCCCGGCACCGAGAGTAAAACCCAACAATAAACCTTCGATTATGTTTCCACTTAATATCCCCTGTACTATTCCAACTAAAGTTCCTATTAATGTTCCTATTATTGTTCCTCTTATAGTAACTCCGTTTCCTATTAACCTTCGCCCGTCACTAAAGTTATGATTGAAATCAAGTGGTTTCCCACCTCCAAATGCTAAAGCTGTAACGTTGGCGAGGTATGCAGGTAACATAAAGTATATAGCATATGCTGATAAATTTATTACACTGACTACACTAGAGTCCATAGTTTACCTCCAATTTAAAACAAGATAATAATTATAGTTAGCTATTAAATAATGTTATGGGTGGGATGATAATTATAAAAAATACCAAAAGTCTATGCCCAATATGCCTCAAAGTTGTTGATGCAGAGGTATATGAGGATGAAGACAGAATACTGATAAAGAAAACTTGCTCTGAACATGGAGAATTTATTAATACCTATTGGAGCGATTCAGAAATTTATAACAAAGCAGAGAACTACGAAAAAGTAGGGAACGGTATTGAAAATCCACAAACAATTGCAGATACTGATTGTCCTAACAACTGTGGGATATGTGATGAACATGAAAGTCACACAGTTCTTGGGCTTATAGATGTGACAAACAGATGTAATTTGAAATGTCCTGTCTGTTTTGCCAACGCAGCAGTTTCTAAAAAGTTATATGAGCCTTCATATGAAGAAATAAGGACAATGTTACGTAATTTAAGGAACAACAGACCAGTTCCAACTCCAGCTATTCAGTATGCTGGTGGTGAGCCAACAGTACGTAAGGACATTGTAGAACTGATAAAACTTGCAAAGGAAGAAGGATTTTCACACACGCAAATCGCAACTAACGGAGTTAGACTTGCCAGATTACCTTCCCTTGCTCAGGAACTCAAAGATGCAGGTTTAAACACAGTTTATTTACAGTTTGATGGTGTTACAGAGGAACCTTACCTGGAGATCAGGCATAAGGATCTGCTGGCAACCAAAATAAAGGCAATAGAAAACTGTCGTAAAGCAGGCCTTGGAATTGTACTCGTACCAACCTTACTCAAGGGAATCAATGATGATCAGATAGGGGACATACTCAAGTTTGCAACTGACAACATCGATATCATAAGGGGAGTTAACTTCCAACCAGTATCATTTGCAGGCAGAACACCTGCAGACGAAGTTGAATCACAACGTGTGACGGTGCCTGACTTCACAGAGATGGTGGAGGAACAGACAGATTCACAAATAACTGTGGAAGATTTCTATCCTGCCAGCTGTGTTACTCCAATCTCCGAATTTATAGAGGCAATGGATGGGAAGGATGCTCAAGTAACTTTCACATGTCATCCGCACTGTGGTACAGCAACCTACGTATTTTTGGATGATGATAAGATGATCCCAATCACCAGATTCATTGATGTGGACAGGTTCTTTGATCTACTGGAGAACAGCACAGAAAAACTGGAAGAGGGTGGATTGGTTGCAAAGGCTAAAATAGTTGCAAGGGCCACAATGGAACTTCCAAAAACTGTGGACATGTCTAAATCACCAGAATCTGTAGATTTAAGGAGTATTATTACTGCTGTGTTCAAGGAAAGATCCTACAAGGCACTCGGAGAATTCCATAAAAGAACATTACTTGTGTCATGCATGCACTTCATGGATCCATTCAACTTCGACCAAGACAGGGTTAGAAGATGTGTTATACACTACGCAGTGCCTGATGGTAGAATAATACCATTCTGCTCCATGAACACACTTTACAGAAAGGAAATCGAGAATGAATTCTCAAAACCACTTAAAGACATGCCAAAATATTAAATAAAAAAAAGTGGGGTTGTAATTTTTGATCGTTGAAACTCCCTCAAGGTTACATATTACACTCATTGATCTAAATGGTGTTCATGGAAGAATTGATGGTGGTGTGGGATTAACCATCGATGATCCCTGCCTTAAAATTGAAGTAGAATCTGTAGAGTGTGGAATTACCACGATTTTCTCAAATAAAAGTCAGATGATTCCAGGATTAATGGAAGACTACTCCAAAAAAATTGAAGGTGCAACATCAAGGGTAGTTCAAGCCATGAATTACACCGAAGGATTTAACTTCAAGGTGGATGCAGCATACCCTCCACATTCAGGATTGGGATCAGGAACACAGTTGTCGTTAGCGGTGGCTAAATTGATCACCGAGTTGAATGGGGATAAATTAAATGCCAACGAACTTGCAAAAATTGTTGGAAGAGGAGGAACTTCAGGGATCGGTGTTGAATCCTTTGAAAATGGCGGTTTTATAATTGATGGTGGACACAGTGCCCATGATAAATCCAGTTTTCTTCCTTCATCAGCGTCCCCTGCATCACCACCACCAATCATTGCAAGGTACAGTTTTCCAGAGGACTGGAACATAATATTAACAATCCCCGATGTTGAGAGGGGAGTTTCTGGATCTAAAGAAATCGATGCCTTCCAGAAGTACTGTCCTATAAAGCTTGAAGAGGTTGAAAAGTTATCACACCTCATACTCATGAAACTCATGCCTGCTGTTGTTGAATCAGATTTGGACTCATTTGGAACTGCCATTAACAGCATCCAGAATACAGGATTTAAAAAGATCGAAAATAAATTACAGAATGTTCATATAAAAAGAATTATGGGAGAATTAAGAAATTCTGGAGCTGCTGGTGTTGGAATGAGCAGTTTTGGCCCCACAATATACTCTGTTACAGATACTAATGTGAAAGATGTGGTCAGGGAAGCAAAAAATTCCATTAAAGATATTGGTGGCCATGTGATCCAGACAAAAGCAAGGAATCATGGAGCAAAATTTTTATAATACAAAATTAGTTGAGGGATGACATATGGAAAAATTAGATGGCAAAGTTTGGAAGTTCAGGGACAGTATTGATACAGACGTTATAATTGCTGGAAGATACCTTCGTACATTCTGTCTGGATGATCTAGCGTGCCATGTGATGGAAGCTGAAGATCCTCACTTCGCTGAAAACGTTAATGAGGGAGATATAATAGTTGCAGGCTGGAATTTTGGGTGTGGTTCTTCGAGGGAACAGGCACCTGTAGCACTTAAACATGCAGGGGTTTCAGCGATCATAGCAAAGTCATTTGCGAGAATATTCTACAGAAACGCCATAAATATTGGTCTGCCAGTTATAACAGCAGATGTAACAGCAGAAAAGGGAGATGAACTTTGTATAGATCTTGAAAAGGGTGTTATACTCAACAAATCCACAGGTTCAGAATTTAAAATCCAGCCGTTCGATAATTTCATGCTTGAAATTCTTTCAGACGGTGGACTTGTTAAACATTACCTGAAGGTTAAAGAATCACAGTAAAAAAATTTTTATGCGCCCTATTTTTTTTGTTTGATCTCTTTTTTTTAGAAACTTTAGATTCGAGTTTTAGAAATTTGCAGATTTATATCAAAT